>CALJLC010000186.1 GCA_937982605.1 uncultured Gemmatimonadales bacterium
GGCGCGGGATCGCCACGTCCCGGCCGGCGCGCAAGGCACGCGCCGTCCCGGGGCGCAACGCCGCCAGCGCCTGGAGCGCCGAGGACGTCTGGCGCTTCGCCCGTGCCTCAAGGGCGTTACCCATCAGGATCAGCGCGATGATGAAGAGGACCGCCTCGTAGTAGACGTCCGGCATCAACCCCCGAGCCGTGAAGAAGCCCGGCGCCACGGTCGCGACCACCGAGTAGACGAAGGCCGCCCCGGTGCCGACGGCCACCAGCGTGTTCATGTCGGCGGCATGGTGCCGGAAAGCGGCCCACGCGCGGGTGTAGAAGTGCCGCCCGGCCCACGCCATGATCCACGCCGTCAGGGCGAGCAACGCGTAGGAGAGCGCCTCACGCGGCGTCTGGAAGAGCCACGGAAGAACGCGCTCGACAGCCGGCGCGATCCCACCCATGACCCACTGCATGAACGGATCCGCCGAGGGTCCGTGGCCGTGCGCCCCCGGCTCCGGCACCATCAACGGCATGGAGGCCACCATCGCGACGGCCGCCGCGCCGAACGCCGTGCCGGCCTTCAGCCGCAGCTCCCTGTACTCCTCCTCCTGCGCGCGGTCCTGCGCGTTCTGGTCCTTCATCGCCGACCGACCGGCCGGCGCCGTCTCGGCGTCGTAGCCCGTGGAGCGTATTGCGGCCGCCAACGCCTCCTCCGTCGTCACCCCGGGATCGAACTCGACCGTGGCCTCCTCGAGAAGGAGGTTCACGTTCGCGGTCGATACGCCCGCCTCGCGCTCGAGCGCCTTCTGCACCTGGACGGTGCACGAGGCGCACGTCATTCCCCGCACGGGGATCGTGGTCCTGGCGTTCATGCGGCCGCCTCCCGGTCGTCCTCGACGACCAGCTCGCCGCGCAGCATCCCCATCCCGCACGTGTAGGAGAAGGTCCCCGCCCGATCGGGCAGGAGCTCGACCGTCGTCCGTTCGAACGCCGGCAGGAACCGCTTCACCCCGAAGTCGGGGAAGACCACCTCCTCCGAGCACCCGGACGTCTCCTGACGGTCGAAGGTGATCGTCAGGGGAACGCCCCGCCTCACCCTCAGCACCGCCGGGTCGTACCCACCTTTCACCCCGACCGTCACCGCCTGCGCTCCACTCCCGCTCGCCACGGCGACCGCGGCGGCACCCTGCGTCATGAAGAAGTACCAGTTCACCCAGGACACCCCGCCGAGCCCGGCGAGGATCACGCCCAAGTCGACCGCGTTCATCGTCGTACCCTCCCGCCCGTCAGGGCGTGTGGTGTGCGTGGGACGCCGACCCGGCGGACACCGGGGCGGTGGGGGCATGCGCGGCCAGCGCGCCGTAGCGGCCCATCCGCATGGGGCCGCCACCCCAGAAGAGCCGAAAGCCCGTCGAGACACTCCAGAAGGCGCGCTGCCCGAACAGCGCCATCGGGTCCACGCCGCCACGCTCCGAGGAAACGCGGTGGTACTGGACCTCGGCGAAGGGGCGATAGGACACGCCGGCCGTGGCCGACTCACGCCCGTACCCGAGCGTCGCGATCACCCAGCGGGTGGCACCGTCCGTGTGCGTGTCGTGGTCGTAGCGGTAGAACTCCGGAGTCCCCGGGGCACCGAGCCGGTGGTATTCGGGGCGGGTCGACCATTCGACGCGCGCATAAGGCTGGTGCAGGCCGGTCCGGAGCTGCCCCTCTGCGAGGACGGCCCAATAGCCCGATTCGTCCTCCGGGAAGCTCTTCGACGCCTCGAGCAGGCCGTACAGCCGACCCGACGGTCGCAGCGCTTCGTAGCGCAGCGCCGTGTTGGCCAGCTCCACGACTTCGGTCTCCGCGCCGTGGCTCTCTTCGATGCGGGCGTACGAACCCGAGAGCTCCCACGACGGCAAGCCGTGCCCGCCGAAGGCTTTCGTCAGCCTGCCCGACCACGAGTCGCCGAAGCTCTCGATGTTGGAGAGATCGTACGCATCGGTCGGCTCGGCGCCGCCGAAGAGGCCCAGCTCCAGGCTCCAGCCGGCGGGGTGCAGTAGCGTCGCATTGACGGTCCACCGCTCCAGCACCTGCGAGAGGTGGTGGTTCGTCGGGTACTTCACGACCGGGCGGCTCATGGGATCCTCGGTGCCGTACGGGGCGAAGCCCTTGCCGGCGGAAAGCGACAGGGTGCCGGCGGAGCCCGTCCACGGCGTCACCGAGACCATGAGCTCGTGCAGGAGCGTGTGCGGGTGCCGGCGGTCGATGAAGCCCTCGCCCCACCCGCCGAACGTGTACTCCCCGTCGGGCTGGGTGAACTGCTCGAAGTCGAGGGTCAGGTCGAACGCGACCCGTCCTCGCGGAGACACGGCTCCGAGCATCAATACGGGCTGAGTCAGGTACGCTTCCCGGTCGTTCAGACGGGAGTCATCGTCGAAGGGGTCGCTGGCCGTCAGGATCGGAAAGACCTGCGCCATCGTGTGAACAGTCCAGGCACGCGCGGCCGAGCCGGCGTGATCCTGGGGGTTCGTGTGGTGCATCTGCGCGCCCGCGTGTGTGACGCTTGCGGCGGCGGAGAACGCCACCGCGGCGAGGGCGATCGTCGAGCTCTTCATCTCACTCCTCCTCGGGTTCCCGGTCTTGCGGAATCGGCTCACCCAGGCCGTCCGTCGATACCCCCATGGGTATCTGTGGAGAGGAGGATATATACCCCCCCACCGTATGTCAAGCGAGAACTCCGGCAAGTCGCCGACGCCCAACGAAAAGAGCCCGGCGATCCCGCGCCGGGCCGTGCAGTGGAGAGGGGAGGAGTGGTGGACAGCAGTGCGGTCTCGGGCCCTCCCGGAGCCCGTGCCCCGCCCCTACCCCGGCGCGCGCCCCATGCGCGTCAGATACGCCTCGACGTAGCCTCGCGCCGCCGCGTTGCGCTCCATGAAGCGATCGCCGATGCGGAAAGCCAGGAAGTCCGCGCTGGCGCCCGCCAGGCCCACCGCCGCGAGGAACTCGCGGTCGGTCCGGAGCTCCCCGACCGGGACGGCCAGCCGGAAGGACCACGATCCGCCCGACCGGAAGTCTCCCTCCGCGTCGCGGGGCGGCATCCGGACGAAGTACCGGCGTCCTTCGGACGCAACGAGCTCCGCGTCCCGCTCCATCGCCAGTCGCAGCCCGTCCATGTAGGGGATGGACCCGTCGTAGTACCCCGAGAGCGCGGTGCGGACCGTGTCGTTGCCGATCAGGCGCAGCCCTCCGCTCGACACGAGTCCCGGGTACGCGGCCGAGCCGACCTCGAAGTTGAAGTACAGGACGACGCCCATGAAGGCCCGCGTGACCTCCTGCGGAGACCCGTCGCTCTCGATCAGCGTGATCAGATCCGCCGCGGACTCCGCCTGTTCACGCAGGCGCTCCTGGAAGTGAGCGAATCCGCTCGCCTCCGACCGCAGGTCGGCGAGGATCAGCTCGAGCGCGTCGAGCCCCTCCTCTCGCTCGCTCCGCCGCTCCCGCCAGTCGTCGGCCAGGAGCGCCAGCACGATCGACAGGAAGATGACCGCGAACTCGGCGAGCCACCGCGTCACGCTCTTCCCGCGCACGGGGGTCGCCTCCGTCACCTCAGCGGAACGGTCGTCCGGACGGTTCCGCCCTTCAGGCTCGAGTACTCGACCGTCATCGTGCCGGACCCGCGCACGAGGTACTCCAGCGTCCGGGTATGCCGCCCCGGCGCTCCGCTCCGGACGAGGATCCGGTCGAGCTCGGCCTGCTCGATCATCTCCGTCGGGCCGGGGCGGTGCTTGTCGGGCACCCATCCGGCCGCCACCACCTCGGCGCCCTCGACCGTGATGATGTCGGGCCGCACGACGCGATTCTGCGTCGCCTTGACGGTGACCGTCGGGATCAGCCGCTCGTTGGTGATGTCCACGCGGACGCGGAAGAGGTCCCCCTCGATCCGCTCGACCGTCGTCTCGCCGATCGACATCAGGGGCATCATGTCGGCGTGGTAGAGCGTGAACGCCATGTTGCGGTGGAAGAGCTCCATGCTCATGAAGCGGGGGTTCACGCGTCCGGAGAGCTTCTTGAAGCCGCCCATCTCGACCGCGCCGTAGACGGGATGGTCGAAAGGCGCCCACTCCACGTACTGATCTCCGAACTCGAGCAGGTCGTCGAAGAAGAAGCGCGACCGCTGGCCGGAGATCGGCGAGTCGGGGTCGCGTTGCTGCTCCTGGAGCAGCGGGCTGTTGAAGTACTGCCCGCCGTTCCAGAGCTCGTTGGAGTACGAGATGATCCCGAGCCCGTCGTTCGTCCAGTCGATCGACCCCCCGTGGACCGAGTAGAGGCCCCGCCAGATCACGTAGTAGTTGTAGTAGGGGAGCATCCGCTCCCCGGTCTCGCCGATCTCGTCGTAGACCCGGATGTCCGCGGCGGGATACTGACCGTACCAGGCGGCACCCGGCGGGCGCAGGATCATGCCCCCGCTGTTATGGAACGACTGGAAGCCGGCGATGTTGGGGCGGGACATCATGAAGTCGTTGATGGCCCGGGCTTCCGGAAGCTGGAACGGGTAGTCCATGCTCCCGCCCTGCACGTAGTTCGGCTGCCAGTCCGAGCCGTAGTTGCGGTTCGGGTCGTAGCCCCCGACGGGGTCCTCGTTGATCAGTCCGTCCCCGTCGTCGTCCAGGCCCTCCGAGCCGAGCAGGACGTAGTCGCCGAGCTCGCCGGGGGGCACCGCCTCGAGGATGCGCGGGTCGTCGTGGCTCAGGCGATGCGTGCCCTGACCCGGGACGTACTTCCTGATCTGCTCGATGACGCCGTTGCCGTTGAGGTCGTTCGGGCCGTCCTCGTCGAAGAGCCCGTCGCCGTCGGAGTCGACGGGGATGTGCCCGGTGCGCGCGCCGGAGCCCGCGTTGTCCAGGAAGTAATCCCGACCGTCGGGGTTCACGCTCGGCAGCAGGTAGAAGACCCGCTCGTCGACCAGGCGGGTCACTTCGTCGATCCGGCCGTAGTTCTCCATCAGGTACCAGATCGTGTAGAGCGTGACCTCGGCGCCCTGGATCTCGTTTCCGTGGACGTTGGCCTCGATGAACATCCCCGCCTTGTCCAGCTCGTCGCCGGTGGCGGGGTTGTTGATCGTCATCAGCCACATCTCCCGGCCGCCGTAGCTGCGACCGATCGACTGCAGCTCCAGGAACTCCGGCCACGTATCGGCCATCAGGCGCATGCGCTCGCCGATCTCGTCGTGGTCGAGCCAGCGATCCCACGTCAGCGGGAGCCGGTGCTCGGGATCGGAGCCGCGCTGCTGCGCGTTGGCCGCCAGGGGGCCCGCGGCGACCAGCGCGAGCGCGATCAGCGCCGTGAAGGAAACGCGCCTCATCGGTCACCTCCCAGGACGATCGTCGCGGTGTCGCTTCCACCCTTCTGGGCCCGGACCCGAACCTCGACCGAGCTCCCCGCCGCGCCGTGAATCACCCACGACACGCGCTCGCGCGATCCCGAGCCGTCGAGCTTCGTGATGCGGTGCGACTTGGCGGCGCCGGTGACGATCCGCTCCGGGTCGACCTGGATCTGCACGAGGACGGGATCGACGCTCCGGGAGACGACCCCGTGCTGGAGCGCCGACGGGAAGTAGCCTTCGTTGACCACCTCGGCGGTCACCGTGAAGACGCCGCCGCCGTGTCCCTCGACCGCGAGGTCCGCGATGCGAACCCGGGGGAGCATCGTGGAGAGCCGGGCCACGAAGGCGCCGTGCGCCGCACCCAGCTCGGGGAGCCGGTCCGCGGGCGGATTCACCACCGCGTCCGGCCGGAAGCCCCCGATCTCGACCGCGCCCAGGTCGGGGTGGGTGAACGATCGCCAGGGAACGAACGCGTCGACGCCGTCCGCCTCGAACGCCGCCAGGATCCGGGCGTCTCCCTCGCCCGCGTCCTCCGGCTCGGGAACGGCCCACCCCGGCGTGCTGAAGGAGGGGACGCCGAACTGGTAGTAGGCGTACTGGAAGAACGCCCCCTGAGCCGTGCGGTTGAGCGCCACACCGTCCAGTCCGGTCAGCTCTTCGTACGCCTCGGACACCCGCCCGAAGTATTCGACGTCGGTGCGGTTGACCGTCACCTCCGGCCGGCGTCCCGAGTCGGGGTCGTTGTCCGAGCCCGGCTGAGCGCCGCGGAGGCGCGGGCCTCCCTGCTGGAAGGGCGTCGGGTAGACCCCCTGGGTGAAGACGTCGGCGAGCGACTCGTCCGCGAGCGCGCTCAGCGAGAGGGTCGTCGCGTCGGCGAGTCGCCCGCTCGAGGCAGGCGGGGTCAGGAGGTTGTCCGAATGTCCGAAGGTGAGGACGGCCGCGATGTTCCTGTGGCCGATCACGAAGTCCATGAGCGCCCGCGACTCGGGCTCGCTCACCATGAACAGGCCCGCGTCCGCCTCCCAGTAGGGGTACTCGTGCTGGAAGTTGCGGTCGAGATCCACGCCACCGACCCCGTCCTCGCCGATGAAGCCGTCCCCGTCGGCGTCGGCTCCCTCCCGGTACAGCGCGTGCGTGCCGCGCTCCCCCCGTGCCCGGTCCGCTCGTCGCATCAGCCGCGGATCTTCGGGATCCGCGAGGAAGGCACCCGTCTCGTCGGGCACGCGCATCACCGTGACGACACCGTCCCCGTTCAGGTCCCGGGCTCCGTCCTCGTCCGTGCGCCCGTCGTTGTCGTCGTCGTACGCGAAGGCGTTGCCCCGGCGACCGTCGCGAGCGCCGGAGAACATCGCCTCGGCACCGTCCGGGTTGAGCCGCGGTACGACGTAGATCACGTGCTCGTCCAGCTCCGCGTCATCGGACCCGGGGCCGACCAGGTGACGGATCGTCTCGAGCGCCAGCTGGCTCCCGGCCAGATGATCGCCCGAGAGATTGCCCACGACCAGAACGCCGGGCCGGGTATCGACGGGGGTGCCGGACCGGTCCGCCGCGATCTCGACGAGCCAGATCTCCCGACCCTCGCGTGACGATCCGATCGCGCGCATCTGCGCGAGGTCCGAGCCGTCCACGACGGTCCGCAGCTCGTCGGTCAGCGCGTCGTGGTCCAGGTAGTCGGAGATCTGGCTCTGCGCGTGTTCGGGGGTGGCGGCCATCGCCAGCCCCAGGCCGAACGCCGCAGCGTACCAGCCCCTCGTCCCGTCGATCCTCAAGTTCCGCTCCTGTCAGGCGAAAATGCGGTCGGCAGAGTAGCGGGGGGTGCATGGGCGGAAAAGCCCGCGCGCCCGTTTCGCATCGCCCTACCGCGGCGAGCTCCCGCGCACGTACGGAAGGTCGTCACGCGTGCCCCAGTCGTGCCACGAGCCGTCGTAGAACTTCGTCTCGTATCCGAGGAGGCGCGCGGCGAGGTAGGTGTAGCTCGCCCGCCACCCGACCATGCAGTAGGCGACGACCGTGTCGCCTGCTCCGGCGCCCGCGTTCTCGAAGAGGACCCGCACCTCGTCGAGCGGCAGGAGCCGCGGCGTCTCGCGGCTCTCGATCAGCTCCTCCCAGTACATCTGGTGAGCGCCCGGGATGTGGCCGGGATTGGCCATGCCCCCCATCCCGCCGTCCTCCCCGGTGTACTCGGCGTCCGGGCGGGCGTCGACGAGCGCGACCGAAGGATCGTCGAGCCGTTCCAGGATCCAGTCGGCGTCGACGAGCAGATCCGGGACCGGGGTCAGCGTGACACTGCCGCTGCGGGGAGCGGGCTCCTCGTTCGTCACCGCGCGACCGTCGGCCTGCCAGCCGCCGAAGCCGCCGTCGAGGACGTGGACCCTGCCGCGCATACCGTACGCCTCGAGCGTCAGGAAGGCACGCGACGCGAAGAGCGGGTTGGTCGAGTACACGACCACGTGATGGTCGGTGTCGCGCACTCCCGCCTGCTCCAGCGCGGCCTCGACCTCCGACGCGCTGCGCATCTCCGTGCCCCAGGCGGGCTCGCCGTCCCAGACGAGCGCCGTCATGTCGAGGAAGCGGGCCCCGGGCAGGTGGCCCTCGTCGTACGCACTCCGACGCATGTCGGCGTGCAGCAGCGACACGTGGTCGCTCTCCAGGTGGGCCTCGAGCCACTCCGCGTCGACCAGTGGCCCTTCCGCCATCTGGGCCCCGACACCGTCGGCTCGTGCCGACCCGAGCGTCGCCGTCAGTGCGATCCAGCACGCCACCACCCTCCGTCCCCCCCTCATCGTCCCGCCTCCGTCGTCGGTGCACCGTCGCGACCGGCCGCATCGGCCGCCGCCGACATGAAGTCGAAGGGGACACCGCGTCCGGCGCAAGCGCCGAACCATTTCCCCGTCCTCGACCACCGGCACGGCCTCGCAAGCCGGCACGGAGTACCCGGCGCTTGCAAAGCGTGCAGATCGGACCTACATGCCAGCCGCCAGGAGCCGCACAGAATCACGCACGCGGCGTCGGTGCCGGGCGGCACCAACGATGCGTCAAGGCGTGCTGCACCCCGGTTGCGCCGGCGCCCGTTGCCGGCAAGCGAGCACGCCGGTCCCCCGCAGTCGGCAGGTGGACAGTGAACCCGACGCTCCGACGGTCGATCCCGGGAATCGCGGCCCTCGGCCTCGTGTGGGTCGCCGGGTTGAGGGCCGGGACGCCGCCCGAGGAGCCGGAACCTTCGGTCGTGGCGCCCGAGGCGGGATCGGAACCCGCGCTCGAGATACCCGCGATGCCCGTGGACCCCCGTGAGGCGGCCCTTCGTGCCGACGTGCGCGTGACCGCCTTCCTGAACGCCTACGGCGCCATGATCGACTCGGTGCGCTACCGAGCCGACGACCTCGTGTTCTACGTTGCCGGTGAGAGGATCCATTTCCTGGACGGGCGGATGCTCTCCGAGGACAATCGGCACCGCTGGCAGCGGTGCGATCCCCTCTTCTACCGGTATCCCCTCGAGATGCCGTCGGAGCCTCCGCCACTCCCCGAGGGGCCCGTGCGGTATTGCTCCGACGTCCAGGAAGCGCTGTGGGGCGCCACGGAGAACGAGATCCGGCAGCATGCGCGCGGCGCGAGCTACATCGACCGCCGCCTTTTCGTGAACGACGTCGTGGCCGAGGCGTTGGGTCGCGTGGAGCGGGACATCCTGGCGCTGGCCGGAGAGAACTCGGCCGTGGCGGCGTGGATCGACGAGACGGAAACCGCCTACTCGTTCGTCGACCGTGGCATCGCAGGCACGGCCACCCGCAGTCAGCACGCGTGGGGTCTCGCGGTCGACTTCGTGCCCGGCTCGTACGACGGACGGCAGGTCTACTGGCGATGGACCCGAGCGTGGAATCCACGCGGGTGGGATCGCACTCCTCTCGAGGAGCGGTGGACCCCACCCGCCGCCGTCGTGGAGGCCTTCGAGCGCCACGGCTTCCTCTGGGGTGGGAAGTGGGCGCACTTCGACAACATCCACTTCGAGTACCGACCCGAGATCCTGGAGTACAACCGGCTGCTCGCGGCGGCTCAGTAGCGCGCGGCGCCCGGGAGGCCCGGCGAGGCACACCTCCGGGAAGTCCAGTCCGGGAGCCTCCCGAGCCGGCGGCTCGCCCCGGCTTGCAACTCGTCGAGGACGCTCACAGCGTTACACATTGGCGGCTCCCACCCCTGAGGCGACGATCGTAGCGTGGCGTAGCCTCTGGTGCTCACACCTTCCTGCATGCGGCTCTACCACGGCGCCTTCCTGCTGATCGCAACCACCCCGCTCGGGTTCGCCGCCTGCGGGGACGACCCCGTCGGGCCCGACGCGCCCTTCGCACGCGTGGAGACCGTCACGCTGGACGTCGATTCGGTCCTGCTTCCGGGGCTTGGCTTCTCGACGACCCTGAGCGCGACGGCTCTCGACGCCGCGGGCCAGCCGGTCGATGTGCCCATGACCTGGGGGAGCCGCTCGCCTTCCGTAGCGGGAGCGGACGGGTCGGGTCGGGTGATCGCGCGAGGCTACGGCACGGCGTCCGTCGTGGCTTCCGTCGGCTCCGCGGTCGATACCGCCACGGTCGTGGTCCGACAGATCCCGGAGACGATCGAGATCACGGGTGCCGTCGATACGATCTTCGCCGTCGGCTCCGAGACTCGCGCCTTCGCCTTCGCGTACGACTCGGCGGGCGCCGCGATCGAGGACGCCGACGGTACATGGACCGTGTCCTCCCCGGCTGTTCTGAGCATCAACGAGTTCGGGCGCGTCGGGGCTGTGGGCGTCGGATCCGCTCTGATCACATGGTCCTTCCGCGGGGTCTCCGCATCGAAGGAGATCACAGTCGTCCAGACGCCCGAGTTCTTCTGGGTCTGGAGCGACGCCGACACCCTGGCGCCGGGCGAGACGACGCGCGTGTACGGGATCCACGAGGACCTGCGCGGCAACAGCCTGCCGATCGGTCCCGTTTCCTGGGAGACCAGCGATTCCTCCATAGCCACTGTGGAGGGCGACGGCTACGTGACCGCGGTGGGCGGGGGACACGTCGTTCTCACCGGCGAGAGCGCGGGATTCACGAATCGGCTCTCCCTCGTCGTGCTTCCCGAGACGCCCCCTCCAGGGACGCTCGTGGCCGGCCCCGGGCCGTTGCTGGGCGACGCGTACGGGCACGAGTTCGTGCTCCAGTCGAACGTGGACGACGGTCTGGGGGACCCGGTTGCGGTGCCCGCGACATGGACGTCCCGCGACACCGACGTCGCCGAGGTACGCGGCCCGATCGCCAGCGCCCGTTTCGACGGCGAGACATGGCTGGTGGCGGAGTACGATGGACGGGTCGACTCGATCCGCGTCACCGTGGCCCGGATTCCCGCGAGGGTCAGCTTCCAGGGCCGCCCTCGGACTTCGGTGATCACGCTCACCGAAGGCTCCTCGGTCTATCCCCTCGCGACCGATCGCAACGGCGTGCTCTTCCCGGGCAACCTGCCGATCGTCTCGCGCGACACGACGATCGTGCGGATCACGACGTCTGGCTATGCGGGCCAACGCAAGGGGGAGACGTGGGTCGTGGCCGAAGGGATGGGGGTACGCGACTCGATCCACGTCACCGTTCTGCCCGAGCACCGCGGTGGAATCACCATCCAGACCGTCGACGACCTCGCGTTCTTCGCCGCGCAGGCACCCGAGCGTCTGATCGGCATGCTCCGCGTCGACGGCACGGCGTTGACCCATCTCGATGGGCTCGAGTCGCTCGAGTGGATCGAGGGAGATGTCCTGATCCGGTTGAACGACGATCTGGTCGACATCGGAGGGTTGTCAGGCCTCCGTACGGTGACCGGCACAGTCACGATCGAGACGAACGCGTCTCTGGCCCAGCCCAGTCTACCTGCTCTGCGCCGGGTGGGTGCGCTCTCGGTCTTTCGGAACGCTGGCCTGGACGGAGCCATGCTCTTTCCCGCACTGGAGACGGTGAAAGGCATCGCCTACCTCGAGAACAAGGGCGTGGCAGCGACCTTTCCGGCGCTCCGTTCGGCGGGGAGTATTCGCGTGTTCTTCAACGGCCCCGTCGAACTGTCGATGCCCGAGCTGGAGTCGATCGAGGGCGGCCTCCACGTCGTCGACGTCCTTGAGACCGTGACCGTCTCGGCCCCGCGGCTCTGGCGTGTTGGCGAGCTGCTGGTGCGTGGAAACGCGTCCCTGCGGACCCTGTCGCTTCCCGAACTCACGACCATCGTCGAGGGGCTGGAGGTGGTGACGAGCCCGGCGCTGACCGACCTCGACGACATGTCGGTGACGTCCGGGATTCTGACGGTCCGGATACGCCAGAACGCATCCCTGAGCAGTCTGGACGGCCTGGTGGACGTGGGGTCGGCGATCGGAGCAGACCCTGTCGTCCCGGACGGCGCCTGGATCGAGTACAACCCGTCAATGCCCCAGTCGGTGATCACCGACTGGGTGACGGTCGTAGACGACCGCTATGTAGGCGACGCATTCCCGGGAGGGTTCGAGACTCGTGGCAACGGCGGAGGATGAGAGGCTTCAGGAACTGCGCGCCGATCCTCGC
>CALJLC010000187.1 GCA_937982605.1 uncultured Gemmatimonadales bacterium
TGATGGCTTCGGTGGCGATGAAGATCTGGCGGGGCGACGCGACCGGCGGGGAGTGCCGCGACTACGAGGTCGAGGTCCGACCCGGCTACGTCGTGCTCGACGCGGTTCGCGGGGTGCAGGCCGAGCAGGCACACGACCTCGCGGTGCGCTGGAACTGCAAGGCGGGGCGGTGCGGCTCGTGCTCCGCCGAGATCAACGGCATGCCGAAGCTCATGTGCATGACGCGGCTCGACAGCCTCCCGCAGGACGAGCCGATCACCGTCGAGCCGATGCGCACGTTCCCGCTCGTACGTGACCTCGTTACCGACGTCTCGTGGAACTACGAGGTGAAGAAGCGGATCAAGGGCTTCTCCCCGGCCGGGCCCGACCGTCCCGACGGCACGCGCACGATGTATCAGGGCGACGCCGACCGGGTGATGGAGTTCCGGAAGTGCATCGAGTGCTTCCTCTGCCAGGACGTCTGCCACGTCCTGCGCGACCACCGGAAGTTCGACGGTTTCATCGGCCCGCGCTTCATGGTGCACGCGGCGGGCCTCGAGATGCATCCGCTCGACACCGAGGACCGCATCGACGACCTGCGCACCGAGCACGGCATCGGATACTGCAACATCACGAAGTGCTGCACGAAGGTGTGCCCCGAGCACATCACGATCACCGACAACGCGATCATCCCGCTCAAGGAGCGCGTGGTGGACCGGGCGTACGATCCGGTCGCGAAACTGGTTCAGCTCGTGCGCGGTAAGCCCAAGAAGGGCAAGGAGTAGGAGTCGGTCATGCTCGAGCTCAAACGCCTCTCGGCGGATGCGGTCCCTTCGGCGCGCAAGCGCGCGCTGCACTACCGGCTCCTGAACCAGCCGGTGCTGGCCGAGAGCATCTGCCGCGACATCCTGGCCATCGATCCGGACGACCAGGAGGCGCTCGTGACGCTCTGCCTGTCGATCTGCGACCAGTTCGGTGTCGAGCACGGCGCCACCGCCAAGGCGGCCATGGAGGTCGTCAACGACTTCGACGACGAGTACGACCGGCTCTACTACTCGGGGCTCGTCTGCGAGCGCATGGCCTTCGCGAAGCTCCGGCAGGGTGGTCCGGCCGCCGGGCACATCGCCTACGACTGGTTCGTGCGCGCGCTCGAGCACTACGAGGCCGCCGGCTCGATCCGGCCCGCCGGCAACGACGACGCGGTCCTGCGCTGGAACACGTGCGCGCGCGTCATGAACGCGCGTCCCGACGTCCACGAAGGACATCACGACACCGGGCCGACGCTGCTGGAGTAGCGCCCACCTTCCCCCGCGACTTCCGACCATGACCCAACGGACTCCCTCGCGCGCCCGCACCTCCGCGGCGGCGATCCTTCTCCTGGCCACCTTCTTCGCGGCGTGTGGGGAGCCGCCCGTCACCGGCGACCTCGCCGTGGTCAACGTGACGCTGATCGACGTCGCCAACGGCGTGCGTCCGGCGCAGACCGTGGTCGTCGACGGCGGGCGTATCTCCGCGGTGCTCCCGGCGGACGCCGCCACCGAGACGACCGAGACGGTGGACGGGACCGGCCGCTACCTGATCCCGGGGCTGTGGGACTTCCACGTCCACCTGACGTACGACGCGCGCTTCACCGACGCGATGGCCGGACTCTTCCTGAACCACGGGATCACGAGCATCCGCGACACCGGCGGGCCGCTGGAGCCGGTCCTGGAGGCCGTGGCCGCGCTCCGGGCGGACGGAGTGACCGCGCCCCGCGTCTGGTACGCCGGGCCGCTGCTCGACGGCGAGTACGTGGTGTACGACGGCGACGGCCGGCCCCCGCTGGGGATCGGCAATCCGGATCCTGAGACGGCGCGTGCCAACGTGGCCCGCCTCGCCGACGCCGGCGTCGACTTCCTCAAGATCTACGAGATGGTGAGCCCGGAGGTCTTCGAGGTGCTCGTCGAGGAGGCCGAGGCCCGCGGGCTGCCGATGGACGGCCACGTCCCGCTCTCGATGCGCGCGCGCGACGTCGGGCCGCGCGTCCAGTCCCTCGAGCACCTGCGCAACATCGAGATGGACTGCGCCGCGAGCCCCGAGGCGCTGCTGGCCGAGCGCCGCAACCGCCTCGCCAACCGCCAGGGGATGTCCGGAGGCGACCTGCGCTCCAGCCTCCACTCGCTGCAGCGCATCCCCGCGGTCGAGGCGTACGACGAGCAGGAGTGTGGCGCCGTGATCGCGTCGATGACGTCGACGATCCAGGTCCCGACGCTCCGGCTGAACGCGCTCGGCCTGCAGCCGCCCTTCGGCCGCGCCGACTGGGACGCCCTCCTGCCGAAGCTCCCCGCCGACGTCGAAGAGGAATGGCGAGCCGCCACGGAGGCGAGCCGCCAGTCCGCGCCGATGCGGGACACCACGTTCGGGGCCTGGAGCCTCCGGCTGGTGCGGCTCATGCACGAAGGCGGCGTGCCGATCGCGGCCGGCACCGACACGCCGATCGGCTTCGCGGCGCCCGGCTACAGCCTCCACAGCGAGATGGAGATGCTCGTGCGCGCGGGACTGACACCGATGGAGGCCCTCGAGGCGGCCACGGTGCATCCGGCCGCCTTCTTCGGCCTCACCGGCGAGATGGGACGGATCGAGGTCGGGTACCTGGCCGATCTCGTGCTGCTCGGCGCCGACCCGCTCGCCGACATCGCCAACGTCCGGCGCGTGCAGGCGGTCGTGACGAGGGGCGAGCTGCTCGACGCGGAGGAACTGGCGGCGCTGGTCCGGTAGGAGGGGACGGGAGGACGCCTACCGCAGCCGCGCCAGCAGGGCGTCGAGGGTCTCCGTTCCCACGGGGCCGGTGGCCCGCACCCAGAGCCCGCCGATCCGGCGGGCGCTCGTGGCGTGCCCCTCGGGCAGGGCCTCGCTCAGCCCCACCGGTCCGGGAGACTGGTAGAGCGTCACCGCGCCCCCGGCTCCGACGGGAACGGTGAACCGCGCCACGCGAGGCGTCGACTCCGCCTCCGGCACGCCCGGGGAGACGCCGACCGCGACGGAATCGGGGGGCGAACCGTCCGGCGCCAGGAGCGAGAAGCCGAGCCGTCGCTCCGCCTCCGCGACGGGGAGTTCCGACCACTCCAGCTCGGACGCGTCGATCGAGGCTTCGGGCGTGACGGAAGGGGCAGCGCCCGTCACCACGACCTGTTCGAGCGCCAGCGCCTGCTCGGTGAGCCGGATCTCCAGCGCCGGGGCGGCTTCCGCGTCGAGGCCCACCCGGCGGGACTCCACGCGGTAGCCGATCCGCGCGACCTCGATCAGGACCGAGTCGCCGAGCCCCGCCTCGGTCAGCGGAAGGACGAAGGAGCCGTCCGCGTCGGAGAGGGCTCCCAGGTTGGTGCCCGGCACGTACACCTGAGCTCCCGCGACGCCCGCTCCTTCGCCGCTCGTCACCCGTCCGCGCACCACGCCCGGCTCCACCCCGGACGCGATGCGGGCCGCGCCCGGGCGGTCCGTCCGCGGGGCTTCCGGCCTCGGGAGCGGCGGCCGGGCGTCCGCGACCTCCGCTCGGTCCGGCGCGGGGGGAGGTGGCGTGGCCTCCCGGCCGGCGGCGCGGGCCTCCGCGGCGGGGACGGGCACGTCCGCCGAGGCCGGCGAGCGCGGGTCCGACTCGACCCTCGTCGGCGCGGCCTGCGGCTCGACCTCCATCGTCTCGGCCTCCGGCTCGACCACCCTCGAGGCGGCGTCCGGCTCGACCGGCAACGGTGCGGCCTCCGGTCCGGCGAGGGGCGGGCCGGCATCCGGGCTCGCGATCTCGCGAGCCATCCAGCCGACGCCGACGGCGAGCACGACGCTCGCGGCCCACGCGGGGGCCTTCCATCGACGACGGGGCGGGGTGGCGTGGCGTAGGTGCTCGGCGCGCCGCCGCACCGCGGCGAAATCGGGTTGCGCCGAGGTCGGCACGCCCTCACCGAGGATCATCCGGGTGCGCCGGCCGAGCGCGCGCAGCTCCTCGGCGCGCCCGGCGCACTCCGGGCACGCCTCCAGATGCGCCTCGACGGTCGACCCGACGGCCTCGCCGTCGAGCCACGCCTGGAGCGTGCCCTCATCCACGTGCTGCATCGTCTACCTCCCCGGCTTCGTACGCCGCAACCAGCTTCCGCTTCGCTCGGGCGATCGTCGTCCCGATGCTCCCCCGCGCCAGCCCGGAGCTCCCGGCGATCTCGTCGTAGCTCAGGCCCGCGTTCCAGAGCAGGAGGACCTCGCGATCCGTCTCGGACAGGCGCGCGAGCGCCTCCCGGACCCGGCGTGACCCCTCCCGACGCTCGAGCGCGAGGTCCGGCGGGGTCGCGGCCTCGGCGCGCACGTCCTCCTCGACGCGGACCAGCTTCAGATGTCGCCGCCTCCGTACCACGAGCCGTACCTCGTCCCGGGCCAGGTTGGCGGCGACCCGGAACACCAGGCTCCGGGGATCGTCCGCCTCCCGGTCCAGCACGCGCGCGAACGCCTCCTGGGCGAGGTCCAGGGCGCGGTCCTCGTCACCCAGCTTCCACGCCAGGAAGGCGAAGACGTCGCGGTGCGCCTCCCGGTACACGGCGGCCCAGTCGGTCTTCACCCTAGGCGCTCGTCGTCTGCCATCGAGTGCTCCGGTCTGCGGGGTCCTGCCTCCTGCGATCCACCCGACGAATCAGCGTGCCGATCGTGCACACGCGTCACCGGGGACGACCTCCTTCCGTCCCCTCGCCGGGGGGGGCGCGTGCAATTCTCGACGGCTGGTTCGTCGATGGCCCCGAACGCCGGCGCGCCGACTCGATCGTCGGCCGCCGAGGCCCGACTCGAACCGAGAGGTCGATCATGTACGCTCTTCCACGTTCACTGCTCTGGCTCGCCGCGGCCACGATCTTCTCCGGAACGGCGGCGCTCCCGCTCGCCCACTCCGGCGAGGCCGCGCCTTCGGTCCACGCGCCGTTCGCGGACATCCGGGTGACCGGCCGCGTGATCGCGGAGGAGACCGAACGCCCGATCACCGGCGCCCAGGTCTTCCTGCGCGGCAGCTCGATCGGCGTCCTCACGGACGCCGACGGCCAGTTCCTCCTCACCGTACCCGAAACGACGGCGGCCGGCGGCAACCTCACCGTCGTGGTGCAGATGATCGGGTACGGAACCCAGGAGGTGGAGATCGTCGTCGACGCCGATCTCCACCGCGACTACGACGTCGAGTTCCGTCTGGTGGCCCAGGCGCTCACACTCGAGTCGATCATCGTGGCCGGCGCGGCATCCGGGGATCGTACCGCTCCGGCGGCCGCACCCGCTGCGGACGCGCCCCCGGCGGTGGCCGCACCGGAGTCGGCGCCGGTCGTCCGGCCGGGGGTCACCCGGAGCGTGGCGCCGTCGTCGGCCTTCCGTCCCGCCACCGAGCGTGCGGCTCCCCATCCCGCGGCCGTGGGGGACCGGCGCCTCCGCGCCGACGCGGGCGGCGAGCAGTACGCCCACATCGACGAGAACGGATTCCGGCGGGTCAGCGATGAGCCGCTCTCGACGCTCTCCACGGACGTGGATCGGGCGTCGTACAGCAACGTGCGGCGCTTCCTGCTCGACGAGCGCCGGCTGCCTCCGGTCGACGCGGTGCAGATCGAGGAGATGATCAACTACTTCTCCTACGACTACGAGATGCCGCGCGGCGACGACCCGGTGGGTATCACCACCGAGGTCGGCGTGGCGCCGTGGGCGCCCGGGCACCGGCTGCTCCGGATCGGACTGGCCACCCGCCCGGTGATGGCCGAGGAGCTTCCGCCGAGCAACCTGGTCTTCCTCGTCGACGTCTCCGGCTCGATGAGCTCGGCCGACAAGCTTCCGCTCGTGAAGCGCTCCCTCCGTCTGCTGGTCGACCAGCTCCGACCCGAGGACCGGGTCGCCCTCGTCGTGTACGCCGGGGCGGCGGGTCTCGCCCTGGAGCCGACGTCCGGTCGGCACCGGACTCGCATCCTCCGGGCCATCGATCGCCTCGAAGCCGGCGGCTCGACCGCGGGCGGAGAAGGGCTCCGCCTGGCCTACCGCGTGGCGCGGGAGGCCTTTCGCCGGGACGGGAACAACCGCGTCATCCTGGCCACCGACGGGGACTTCAACGTCGGCGAAAGCAGCGACGCCGCCATGGTGCGGCTGGTCGAGGAGGAGCGCGACGACGGCATCTTCCTGACCGTGCTCGGCTTCGGCACCGGCAACCTGCAGTTCGAGAAGATGCAGACCCTCGCGCAGCACGGGAACGGAAGCCACGCCTACATCGACTCGATGGACGAGGCGCGCAAGATGTTCGTGAGCGAGCTCGGGGGCACGCTGCTCACGGTCGCCAAGGACGTGAAGGTCCAGGTCGAATTCAATCCCGCGCTCGTGGCGCAGTACCGACTCATCGGCTACGAGAACCGGCTCCTGGCCGCCCGGGACTTCAACGACGACCGGAAGGACGCGGGCGACCTCGGCGCCGGTCATCGGGTGACGGCCCTCTACGAGATCGTGCCCGTCGATGTCGAGCCCGTCCGCGCGGGCGGCGTCGACCCGCTGCGCTATCAGCGCTCGTCCCTGCGGTCCGACCGTGCCACGGCCGAAGAGATCGCGTTCGTACGGGTGCGGTACAAGCGCCCCGACGGAGACCGGAGCCGCCTGCTCGAGCGGGCCGTACGGCAGACGGACGCCGACGAGGTCTCGTGCGACTTCCACTTCGCCACGGCGGTGGCGGGCTTCGGAATGCTCCTTCGCGACTCCGAGCATCGTGGTTCGATCACGTCGCGTCAGGTCCTCGCGCTGGCGTCGGACGGTCTCGGACCGGACCTCGACGGGACGCGGCAGGGCTTCCTCGAGCTGGTCCGTGCCTATCGGGAGCTGGAGGGCGGCACCCGTCGGGGGCCGATCCGCTAGGGGCGTTCGCCGGCGGCTCCGTCGTGGCCGTCGGCGTCCCCCCGGGGCGCTACTCCCCGGGCGTGCGCTCGGCGCCGAGGAGCTTCCGGTCGAAGCTCTGCGCCGAGCGCAGCTCGTGTACCTCGCTCTGGAGCGTCTCGACCTGCTCGGCGAGCGCGCGCACCGTGGCGACCAGCTCCGTTCGCTCCTCCGGCCCGAACCCGCGCAGCTCGCGCGCCAGAGACTCGACGAACGGCTTGCCGCCCAGGCGGAGCGTCAGGATGGCGGTGAGCCCCGTGATCGGGACGAGCAGCAGCAGGATCCCGAAGATCGGGATCAGGACTTCGAGGCCCATCTGACGCTCCCTCCGCGGTTCGTTCGTGCCCGTCGATCCGTACGTGGCGCGCGCGGGGAAGGGTTCGCGCGCCATCGGGCGGTTTCCCGAGGAGGCCGGGACGATACCTTCCCTCGCTCCGCTGCCTCCAACTCCGTTTCGCCACGATGAACCGACCGCTGCCCGAGTCCCGCCGCGCCGCCGCGCTCGCCTTCGCCCTCGTGCTCGCCTGCGGCGCCGCGACCGCCACCCCCGGGGGAGCGGAAGCCCAGCAGCTGCTCGAAGCCCAGCGCGCCGCGACCAGCGCGGGGCTGGACTACTACTTCCCGGCCGGGGTGTCCTTCCTGCCGGACGTGCCGACCCCCGAGGAGTTCCTCGGCTACCCGATCGGAAGCTTCCACACGCGTCACGACCTCATCGTGGCGTACATGAAGGAGCTCGCCGCCCGCTCCGACCGCGCCACCTACCAGGAGATCGGCCGGACGTACGAGCACCGGCCGATGCCCGTCCTCACGGTCACGACCCCCGAGAATCACGCTCGGCTCGAGGAGATCCGGACCCGCCACCTCGCCGCCTCCGAACCCGAAGGCGACGTGGGGGCGGCGGCCGACGTCCCGGTCATCGTGCATCTCGGATACGGCGTGCACGGCAACGAGACGTCGTCGGCCGAGGCGGCGCTGCTCACCGCCTACTGGCTGGTGGCCGGAACCGGGGAAGTCGAAGCGTATCTTGCAGATGGCGTCTTTCACATCGAGCCGAACCTGAACCCCGACGGACGCGACCGGCACACCTGGTGGGCCAACATGAACCGGGCCGAGCCGGTGGTGGCCGACCCGCTCGACCGGGAGCACAACGAGGCGTGGCCGGGCGGCCGCACCAACCACTACTGGTTCGACCTGAACCGGGACTGGCTCCCGCTGGTCAACCCGGAGAGCCGGGCGCGCATCGACTGGCACCAGCGGTGGCGTCCCAACGTGGTCACGGACTTCCACGAGATGGGCACGTCGAGCACCTACTTCTTCGAGCCGTCCGAGCCGGTGGGGTCGTGGAACCCGCTCCTGCCCGAGCGGCTCTACACCGACATCACGATGCGCTTCGCGGACGACTGGGCCGCCGCGCTCGACTCCCTCGGATCGCTCTACTTCACCAAGGAGGTCTACGACAACTCGTACCCCGGCTACGGCTCGACCTACCCGAACTTCCTCGGAGGGCTCGGGCTCGTCTTCGAGCAGGCGAGCTCGCGAGGGCACATCCAGGAAAGCGGCCACCACGGCATCCTGATCTTCCCCTTCGCCATCCGGAACCACCTGCGGACGGCGCTCGCGACGGTGCGCGTGGCGGTGGAGGAGCGGCAGACGCTGCGCGCGTACCAGCACGACTTCTTCGCGAGCGCGCTCGAGGAGGCGAACGCCGATCCCGTCGACGCCTGGCTCTTCGGCGATCCGGTGGACGTCACGCGGAACCGGGAGTTCCTCGATCTTCTGCTGCGCCACGGGATCCGCGTGCACGAGCTCTCTCGGGCGACCACGGCGGACGGTTCGAGCTTCGCTCCCGGCTCGGGCTGGATCGTTCCGGCGGCTCAGCCGCAGTACCGGCTCGCCCGTTCGATCTTCGAGCGCACCGAGACCTTTCCGGACTCGGTCTTCTACGACGCCTCGACGTGGACGGTGAGCCTGGCCTACGGCATGCCGGACGCCGAGCTGCGCGGCGGGAGCCTTCCGCTCGGCCCCCGCGTGATGGCGGTGCCGGCGCGCTCGACCCCGCCGGTGGCCCGCAGCTCCGTCTCGTACCTCCTCGACTGGCGGGACGCGGCGGCGGCGCGGGCGTTGCAGGCGCTCCAGGCTCGGGGGGTCCGGACCGAGGTGTCGTCCCGCCCGTTCACGGCCCCCACGACCGCCGGCGCGGTGGAGCTCGGACGCGGCGCGATCAGCATGCCCGTGGCGATCCAGTCGCTCGACGCGGACGCCTGTACGACGCGGTGTCGGAGGTGTCGCGGGAGGTCGGGGTACCGATCCTCTCGGCGACGTCGACGTACTCGGTCGGGGGGCCGGACCTCGGGAGCCGCAGCTTCCTCCCGGTGCGGGCTCCGCGCGTGCTGCTCCCGGTCGGGGAAGGCGTCTCGGCGTACGAAGCCGGCCAGATCTGGCACCTGCTCGATCAGCGGGTGGGCATGCCGGTCACCAAGGTCGACGTCGGAGATGTCGGCCGGGTCGACTGGGCGCGCTACGACGTCCTCGTGCTCGTGAGCGGGAGCCACGCCTTTCTCGAAGGCGCCCGGCTCGAAGCGCTCCGACGCTGGGTCTCCGGCGGGGGCACGCTCGTCGCCTCCCGAGGCGCCGCGGCGTGGGCCGCCCGCAACGGGCTGACCCCCAACGTCGAAGCCCCGACCGTGGGGCGCGCCCCCGGCGAGGAGGAAACGGAGGCCCCCGAGCGCATCGACTACGAGCGGGCCGGCGAGCTCCAGGGAGCGCAGGCGATCGGCGGCTCGATCTGGGCCACCGACCTCGACCTCACGCACCCGCTCGGCTTCGGCTACACCCGGCGCTTCCTGCCCGTGTGGCGGGACCATTCGAACTTCTTCGCGCTGCCGGACAACCCCTACATCACCGTGGCGCGGCTCACCGACGATCCGCACCTGAGCGGCTACGTGTCGGCTGCCAACGAAGCCCGGCTCGCCGGATCCCCGTCGGTGATCGCGGACCGGCTGGGGCAGGGCAGCGTGGTGCTGCTGATCGACAACCCGAACTTCCGGGGATACTGGCGCGGGACGAACCGTCTGCTTCTCAACGCGATCTTCTTCGGAGACCACATCGGGGCGCCGTAGTCCGACGGGCGACCCCGGCGGATGGCTCCGCTACGCGTCGCCGCCCACCCCCGCCAGGATGGCCTCGGCTCCGGCACCGGCCTCTGTCTCGGCCGTGGTC
>CALJLC010000188.1 GCA_937982605.1 uncultured Gemmatimonadales bacterium
CGAGGTCGCCGGGGGAGTATATTGCCGCCGGCCCGTCGCCCCCTCCGGGCGGCCGACTCCAGACCCGAGGGTCCTCCTGAGCTCGAACGGGCGCCGCCGCCTCGCCACCGTCACGATTCCCGCGCCGGATCTGCGCCCGGAGACGTTCCTGCGGCACGCCGCCGGGCGGCCGCGGGGCTTCTGGGCCCGCGCGGACCGGTGGGTCGCCCACCGAGGGGTCGCGGCCGAGTTGCGCGCGGCGGCCGAGACCCCTTCGGATGCCGGCGCGAAGGCCGGCTCCGGCGGCGGCACGGACCGCTGGGACGCGATCGGGCGGGGTGCGCGCGACCTGGCGCTCGACCCCATCCTGGCGCCCGGCGCCACCCGCGCGCCACGGGTGCGTTTCTACGGGGGCTTCTCCTTCCGCTCGGACCACCGGGCCGACGGCGTCTGGGCCGACTTCCCGGCCGGCCTCTTCCATCTTCCCGAGTTCGAGCTCGAAGGCGACGGCACCGGGGACGCGTGGCTCCGCGTGCGACGCCTCGTCGGCTCGGACCGCTCCGAGGAGGTGCTGGCCCGGCTGCGGCGGGACGCCGAGAGCCTCCGCGCCGAGCTCGCCACGCACGCGGATCGCCCGCACCGCCGCCCGAGGGTGGGCGGCCACGCCGTCGCCACCGACCGGCCGAGCTGGGAGGAGGCGGTCGAGAGGTCGCTGGCGGCGATCCGGTCGGGCTCGATCTCGAAGGCGGTCCTGGCTCGGACGCTGGACGTCCGCCTCGAAGAGGCGCTCGACCCCGCCGAGGTGGTCGTGCGGCTCTGGGAGGCGAACCGCGGGAGCCACGTCTTCCTCTTCGAGCCGGTGCCCGGATCCGCGCTGCTCGGCGCGGCCCCGGAGACGGTGGCCACGCTCCGAGACGGGGTCTTCCATGCGACCGCCGTCGCGGGCTCGATCCGGCGTGGCGACACCCCGCGGGAGCAGGCGGAGCTGGCGGCGAAGCTCCTGGCCAGCGAGAAGGACCGTGCCGAGCAGCGCATCGCGCTCGACGACATGGTGGCGCGGCTGGAGACCGTCGCACACCAGATCCGGACCGACCCTCAGCCGCACGTCCTGACGCTTGCCCGGATCCAGCACCTCGAGACGGAGATCCGGGCCAGCGTGCCGGCCGGCGTCGATCTCCTCGACCTCCTGCGCCTGCTGCATCCCACGCCCGCCACCTGCGGTCTTCCCCGCGACGCGGCCATGGACTTCCTGGCCGGCGCGGAGCCCTTCGAGCGGGGCTGGTACGCGGGCCCCGTGGGGTGGTTCGATGCCGAGGGCAACGGAGTGTTCGCGCCCGCGCTGAGAACCGGGGTGGCGACCGGCTCCGGATGGCGTCTCTTCGCGGGCGCCGGAATCGTCGAGGGCTCGGTGCCGGCGCTGGAGTGGGAGGAGACCGGCATCAAGTTCCAGCCGGTCCTCGACGCGCTTCGCGGCGCGGGCTCCGAGCTCGATCTGGGGAGCGCCAACGGGACGACGGCGACGGGACCGGGGGCCGAGCCGCGCTCCCCGGCGAACCGGCGCGGCCGGGGATGACCGTCTCGGCGGCCAACACCCTCTGGGCGCGCAGCATCGTCGACGAGCTGGCGCGAGCGGGCGTCCGCGAGCTCGTGGTGGCACCCGGGTCCCGCTCGACCCCGGTCGTGCTCGCGGCGGCGGCCGACGGACGGCTGAAGCTGCGGGTGCACCTCGACGAGCGCTCCGCGGCTTTCTTCGCGCTCGGGGTCGGCAAGGCGGCGGGGCGCCCCGCCGCGGTCCTCACCACGTCGGGCACCGCGGTCGCCAACCTCCTGCCGGCGGTCGTGGAGGCGAGCGAGTCGGGTGTGCCGCTCCTCGTGCTGACCGCGGATCGTCCGCCCAGGCTCCGTGGCGCCGACGCCAACCAGGCGATCGACCAGGCCGGGATCTTCGGCGACTTCGTGCGCGAGTCCTTCGACCCGGGGCCGCCCTCCCTCGACGGACCCGCGCTGCGTCACCTGAGGGGCGTTGCGGCGCGCGCAGTGGCCGCGTCGGTCTCGGCGGCCGGGCCCGGGCCGGGTCCGGTGCACCTGAACCTGCCGTTCGACAAGCCGCTCGAGCCGGTGGAGCCCCCGGCGGACTTCGTCGAGGCGCACCCGCTCGCCGCCACGGGTCGGCCCGACGGAGCTCCGTTCGTGCGCATCTCGACGGCGCGGGCCATCGCGGCGGACGCCCGTCTCGACGAGGTCGCCGCGCTCTTCGCGGGCGGCGACGCGTGCGGGGTGATCGTGGCGGGCCCGCTCGAGGAGGCCGCCCGAGTGGGGCCCGCCGTCGTGGCCCTCGGCGAGGCGACGGGCTGGCCCGTGCTGGCCGATCCGCTCTCGGGTGCGCGCTTCGGAAGGGCGGGGGACGCGCACGTCGTGGCCGGCTACGACCTCTTTCTCGACGACCCGGGCGTGCGTGAGCGACTGGCCCCTTCGGTCATCGTGCGGGTGGGTGCCACGCCGACGTCGGCGTCGCTCCAGCGCTGGATCCTCGACCACAACGGGGTGCCGCACGTCGTGCTCGACGCACACGGGCGGTGGAAGGACTCCGGAGCGACCGCCACGCAGGTCCTTCGCGCCGACGCCGCCGACGCCCTGTGGCGCCTGGCCGAGCGCGTGCGGACCGGCTCCGGGACGGAGGCGGCCGAGTGGGCCGACGAGTGGCGCGCCCTCTGGCGGCGCGCGGACGAGGCGGCCCGGCGCGTCACCGCCGCGCGTGTCCCCGGTCACGAGGGCGACCTCGCGGGCAGGGTCGTCGAGGCGCTCGACGTCGGCACGACGCTCGTGGTGTCGAGCTCCATGCCCGTCCGCGACGTCGACGGTTACGCGCATCCGGCCGACCGCGGTCTCGAGGTCCTGGGCAACCGCGGGGCGAGCGGGATCGACGGTGTGGTCTCGACCGCCTTCGGCGTCGCGTCGCAACGAGACGCGCCCACCGTGTGCCTCATCGGCGACGTGGCGTTCTTCCACGACCGGAACGGGCTGCTCTGGAGCCGGGAGGCCGATGCCTCGGTCGTCTTCGTCCTGATCGACAACGACGGCGGCGGCATCTTCCACATGCTCCCGGTCTCCGAGCACGAGCCGCACTTCACACCCCTCTTCGCGACGCCCCACGGGCTCGACCCCCGCGCCGTGATCGAATCCCACGGGATCGGCTTCGTCGAGACGACCGACGAGTCCCTGACGGAGAGCGTCCGCGCCGCGGTAAAGGCCGGAGGGAGTGTCGTGATCCACGTCCGCACGGACCGCGAGGAGAACCGGTCCCACCACCGCGCCACGCTGGACGCGGTGGCGGGGGAGGTTCGTGCCGCGCTGGCGGAGCCCGATTGACGTTCCGGGGGTACGCGGCCGCGACCCCCCGAGATATCCACCCATCGACCGAGCGAAATGAGCAAGCCCGACTGGAAGGAAGTGAAGTCGTACGAGGACATCACCTACCACAAGTGTGACGGCGTCGCACGCATCGCCTTCGACCGGCCGGAGGTTCGGAACGCCTTCCGCCCCGACACGCTCCTGGAGATGCAGGAGGCGTTCAAAGACGCCGGCGAGGACCCGGAGATCGGAGTCGTCCTCCTCACCGGGAACGGACCGGCCAAGGACGGGAAGTGGGCGTTCTGCGCCGGGGGAGACCAGCGGGTTCGGGGCGAGGCCGGCTACGTCGGCAAGAGCGGCGTGCCGCGGCTCAACGTGCTCGAGCTCCAGCGCTACATGCGTTCCATGCCGAAGCCGGTCATCGCGCTGGTGGGCGGCTACGCCATCGGAGGGGGGCACGTGCTCCACGTCGTCTGCGACCTGACGATCGCGGCCGACAACGCGGTCTTCGGGCAGACGGGACCCGTCGTCGGCTCCTTCGACGGGGGCTTCGGCTCGTCGTACCTGGCGCGCCACGTCGGCCAGAAGCGGGCGCGGGAGATCTGGTACCTCTGCCGGCAGTACTCGGCCGAGGAGGCGTACGAGATGGGCATGGTCAACAAGATCGTGCCGATCGAGGAGCTCGAGGCCGAGGGGTGGGCGTGGGCGCAGGAGATCCTGAAGAAGAGCCCGTTGGCGATCCGCCTCATCAAGAGTGCCATGAACGCGGACGTGGACGGCCAGGCCGGGCTGCAGGAGCTGGCCGGCAACGCCACGCTCCTCTTCTACATGACCGAGCAGGGCCAGGAGGGGAAGAAGGCGTACCTCGAAAAGCGGCCACCGAACTTCCGGCAGTATCCGTGGTTGCCCTGGTGAGCACTCGCCGCTTGGCGCGGCCGGCGGTGGCGGTGGCCTCGATCGCCGCCGTGGCGGTGGTCGCCGCGTGCGGCCCGAGCAAGGCGCTGTACGCACCGACGCCCGAGATGCTCTCGGTCGAGGCGCCGGACTCGTTCCTCGTCGAGGTCGAGACGAGCGAAGGCACCTTCACGGTGAAGATGCGTCGCCACTGGTCTCCGGCCGGTGTCGACCGGGTGTGGCACCTGATGGATCACGACTTCTACGCCGGCGCTCGGATCTACCGCGTCGTGAACGGCTTCGTGGCGCAGTGGGGGTACTCAGGCGACCCGCTCCTCGACTCCATCTGGCGCGCCAATCCGATCCCCGACGAGCCGACCGTGGGGAGCAACGTCCGCGGGGTGGTGAGCTTCGCGCGTGCCGGACCGGAGACCCGTTCGACGCAGCTCTTCGTGAACCTCGTCGACAACGTTCGGCTCGACGCGCTCAGCTCCGGTGGCGTCGAAGGGTATCCGCCGATCGGCGAGATCGAGACGGGCCTCGAGGTGATCGACGGCTTCTATGCGGCGTACGCCGAGCGGATGCCCGGCTCCGTCCAGGATTCGATCCGCACCCTCGGCAACGACTACCTGAGACGCGCCTTCCCGCAGCTCGACTCGATCGTCGGGACGCGGGTGACGGGCTACTGGCGGTAGCGGTCGCGTGACGCTCCGGCGCCGACGGTGAGCACGGACGACGCCTCCCGACGCCCCGCCGCAAGCGGGATCGACACCGGTGCCGGGCGCGAGGTGGGGCCGGTTCGAGCGTGGCTCCTCGCCGCGCGTCCCAGGACGCTGACCGCGGCGGTCGCCCCGGTGCTCGTCGGCGCCGGTCTCGCGGCGTCCGATGGGGTCTTCGCTCCGCTCCCGGCCGCCGCGGCGATGCTCGGCGCGATCCTGATCCAGATCGGGACGAATCTGGCCAACGACTACTACGACTTCGTCCGCGGCGGCGACACGGCCGAGCGGGTCGGGCCGGTTCGAGTCACCCAGGCGGGGATCCTCGAGCCCGCCGTGGTGAAGCGCGGCATGTTCGTCGTGCTCGCGGCCGCGATGCTGGTGGGGCTCTACCTGGTGGCCGTGGGCGGTTGGCCGATCCTCGTCATCGGGCTGGCTTCCGTGGTGTGCGCGGTCGCGTACACCGGGGGGCCGTTCCCGCTGGCGTATCACGGCCTCGGCGACGTCTTCGTCTTCGTCTTCTTCGGGCTCGTGGCCGTCGGCGGCACGTACTGGGTGCAGGCGCTGGCGTGGCCCTCCGATGCGCTCCTCGCCGGAGCCGGGCTCGGCGCGCTGAGCACCGCCATCCTGGTGGTCAACAACCTCCGCGACATCGAGACCGACGCGAAGGCGGCGAAGCGAACGCTGGCGGTCCGGCTCGGCGTCGGCGGCACGCAAGTCGAGTACGTGGTCCTGCTGGTCGGGGGTGCCGCGGTCCCGGTCGTCGGCGTCCTGCGATTCGGGTGGCCGGTGGCGACGCTGGCGTCGCTGCTCTTTCTCCCCCTCGCCGCTGCCCCGCTGCGGGCCGTGCTGCGCTTCGAGCATCCGCGCGAGCTCCTGCCCGCGCTCGGGGCGACGGCCCGGCTGGTCGTGGTGTACGGCGTGCTGCTGGCCCTCGGCCTCGGCCTGGGGTGAGCGTCGGGGTGAGCGTCGTCGACGTGCTGGCGCGCTCGGCGGGCCGGCCGGAGCGGGTGGCGCTGGTCGGCGACGGACGAGCGTGGTCGTACGCCGAGCTGGACGCCGCGGTCGACGCGCGTGCCGACGCGATCCGGGGCGCCGGTGCCGCCGAGGGGGTCGCCGCGGTCGCGGCCGAGCCCGACGCCACGACGGTCATCGAGCTGCTGGCGCTCTGGCGTCTCGGCGTCGTTCCCGCTCCTCTGAACACGCGGCTGACCCCGGCGGAGCGCTCCGCGGCTCGTGCGACCCTGGCCGGGGTCGCGCTGCCTCCGACCACGCAGGTCGTCCTCTGGACCTCGGGCACCTCCGGCCGGCCCCGCGGCGTGGCACTCTCGTTCGAGAACCTGGCCGCCGTCACCGCCGGGTCGGCCGAGCGGCTCGGGCTCGGCGCGGACGACGTCTGGCTGGCGTCGCTCTCGCCGGGCCACGTGGGCGGACTGGTCCTGATCGTGCGCTCGATCCTGCTCGGGGGGACGCTCGTGGCGCCCGGCGCGCTCGGCGCCGAGGCGATGGCGGAGCTGCTGCGCGGCACCCGGCCGAACGATGCCGGCATGTCCGCGTCGGCTGCTCCGGGCCCCACGCCCTCGCATCTGTCCCTCGTCCCGACGCAGCTCCACCGGCTCCTCGACGGCTGGGCCGGCGTGGCGCCGCCCGCCGCCGTGCGGTGCGTCCTGGTCGGCGGTGCGCATGCGCCGATGAGGCTGGTCGAGCGGGCGGTCGCGGCGGGGTGGCCGATCGCGCTGACGTACGGCGCCACGGAGATGAGCTCCCAGATCGCCACGGCGCCGCCGGCGCTGGTGCGGGAGCTTCGCGGATCGGTCGGCCCGGCGATGCCGGGCGTCGAGCTCCGGATCGCCGCCTCGGGCGAGATCGAGTGCCGGGGGCCGACGCTTGCCCTCGGCTACGTCGGGGGCGCGCCGACGGCCGCGGGGAACACCGGTGGCCGAGAGCCGAAGGGTGGGGCGGCGGCCCGGGTCTCCCCTGCCGATCGGGACGGATGGTACCGCACCGGGGACGTCGGTCGCCTGGACGAAGCCGGAAGGCTCTGGGTCACGGGTCGCCGGATCGACCGGATCGTCTCGGGCGGGGTGACGATCGACGCCATGGAGGTCGAGGAGGCGTTGAGGGCCCACCCGTCCGTGGTCGACGCGTGCGTCGTGGGGGTGCCCGACCCCGAATGGGGGGAGCGGGTCGCGGCGTGCGTCGTGCCGGTCGAGGGCGAGTTCGACCCGGAGGAGGTGACGGAGCACCTTCGCGGCCTGCTGATGGCCGCGAAGGTGCCCCGGGCGTGGCGCCTCGCGGAGGCGCTGCCGCTGAACGCGAACGGCAAGGTCGATCGCGCCGCGGTCCGCGCCTCCCTCAGCGGAGCCTGATCGCCAGACCAACCTTGAAGGAGAGGAGGTCGGCCTCGCTCTGAT
>CALJLC010000189.1 GCA_937982605.1 uncultured Gemmatimonadales bacterium
CGGGACGAACGCCGACCAGGCGACCTTCTCCGCGGCTGAACGGCACGAAGAAGGTAGCCTATACCTTCTTCGAGCCGCATCGGCACGCCACGGGCATCGACCACGTCCTCGTGAACGGGGAGTTCGTCGTCGAGGACGGTCGGATCCTCTACACCTTCCCCGGGCGGGTCATCGCGTCGCGCCGCGGCGGCGCGCCGAGCGTCTCCGACGGAGGCTGACGCGGCGGCTATCCGACCGGCTCGAGCAGCCCCGCGTCGTCCTCGGCGACGCGATTCACCCGCGTCGACACGAGTCGCAGATCCAGAGCGCCCGTCGGCGCCGGGCGAAGTAGCGCGGCGGCCTCCTCCGGCGAAGTCGAGCGGGCGAGCCACCGGCCCCGGTCCTCGCGCTCGACGACGACCGGCATTCGGTCGTGGACCGGCGCGACGTCGGCGTTCGCCTCCGTCGTCAGGATCGCGAACCCGTGTCGAGGCTCCTCCTCCGGCCGCCGCCACGTCTCCCAGATCCCGGCGAAGGTGAGCAGCCCTCCGGCGCGGGGGTGGATCCAGAACGGCTGCTTCGTCCCGGCGGTGGTCCTCCACTCGTAGACGCCGTCGGCCGGAACGAGACACCGGCGCCGAGCGAACGCCTCCCCGAACGATGGCTTTCGCGCCACGCTCTCCGCCCGCGCGTTCACGAAGCCCGTGCCGGGCTCGTCGCGCCAGCCGGGCACGAATCCCCAGCGCATGAGCCCCATCCGCCGGCCCCGGGCGTCCTCGGCCACGATCGGGGCGTCCTGCCCCGGAGCGACGTTGTAGCGAGCGGACCAATCGAAGGTGAGCGTCCCGACGTCGAACGCCTCGACGAGCTCGTCGGCCGGCGTCGCCAGCGTGTAGCGGCCGCACATCGGCGGCGGGCTACTCCCCGTCCAGCGAGCGGGGCTCGGGTGGGCGCTCGACGTAGCGCTTCTCGTCGAAGCGCCGGCGCCGCATCACCAGCTCGTCCCCCGCGTCTTCGAGCTGACGGTACCCGAGCAGGTGGAAGAGCTGGCGCGCGAAGAAGCGTGCGATCCGCTTGTTCACGACGACTTCGTCGTCGGAGCCGTCGAGCCGACGCACGCCGGGCAGCCAATGCGCCACGCGGGCGAGGCCCGACCGGCGCATGACCACCGAAACACCCATCCAGAACGGGCTGAACTCCCGAACGAGGAAGAACCCGTCCTCGCCCTGCTCCTGGTAGAGGGGCATCAGAAGGCGGCCCGATTCGGGGACCGCGACCTCACCGTCCGCATCTCGGGCCACGACGTCGCCCTGCCGCACGGACTGGAAGTTCCGGTAGCCGGGGACCATCTCGAAGCCGTCGCCCGGCTCGAGATCCCGTTTGTAGCGCATCTCGAGCGCCCGCGGCACGTGCGTCGAGTCCCGGGCCAGACGCTTGCGGGCCTCGGTGGCCTCCGGCACGAGTCGCTCCGGCAGAAGGCCCGCGCTCACGAGGGCGATCCACACCGCGGCCTCGGCACGGTCGATCGCCTCCGGCTCCTCGTGCTGACCGGTCTCGATCGTGAGCGCGACGATCCCGTGGATGCTGAGGAGGTTCAGCAGCGTGCCGTCGACGAGCTCCTCGAGCCCGAAGATCATCGGCACCGGGAAGGACGCCGCGAAGTCGCGATGGGGAAGCGAGTCCGTGAAGGCCGAGAAGAGGCCTCCGGGTCCCGACGTGGTGTGCAGGTCGATGGCGTACACCGGCCCGTCGGAGCTCCGGATGGCCTGCTCGATCTCCGCCAGCAGCTCCATCTGCTCGCGGTCCTCGACGCTGCCCTCCCCCGCCCCGTCCCGGCGCAGCATCGCCAGCCGCTCGGTCGTCCAGGCCCGGTTGAGGTCGCGATCGACGAAGCGACGACCGACCTCGAGGGCGCTCAGATTGCCGGCGAAGGCGAAGAAGCGGCCGGACATCCCGGTGCTCCGGTCGGCGATCCTGGACAGGACACGGCGCACCGCGTGCACGCCGGCCGGCTCGTTGCCGTGGAGCCCCGCCACGCAGACGAGCGTGGGTCCGGGGTGGGCGCCGTCGACTCGACCCAGAAGCCTGTCCTCGACGGTGATGCCACGACGCATCTCGGCGACTCCCCCTCCCATCAGCGCGTCCCCAGGTGGTCTTCGAGAAGGTCGTAGGCCAGAGGCATGAAGTCGGACTCGCTCACGATCCCGACGAGCTGGCCCTCGCTCACCACCGGAAGGCACGAGACCTGGTGGTGCCTCATGACGTCGATCGCCTCGAGCGTCGGAGTCTCCGGCGCCACCGAGACGGGATCGCGCTCCATGATGACGCTCACGGGCGGGAAGTCGCCGGTGTCCGGATCGAGGCCCTTGGCCATGGTGCGCAGGACCGATCGGTACGAGACCATGCCGACGAGCTTGTTCTCGTCGTCCTCGACCAGGACGTGTCGAATCCGCTTCCGGTCCATCAGAAACGCCACCATGTCGATCAGCTCGCCCTCGTGCACGGTGAAGAGGGTCGTGGTCATGAGCTGCTCGATACGTTCGTAGTTCAGGCGCCAGCCTCCCGCTTCGCGGATGTCCGCTTCCGTCCAGCGATGGCACGGCTCTCCGCCCTTCTCACGGGTGATCGATCCGGCCGTCAGGGCGGCGAGCCGCTCCGACCGCGTCCCGTGATCCCTCATCCGCTGAAGGGAGCGCACCATCCAGCGCGCCCCGGTCATCCCCGTCTCGACGCGCTCATGGATTATACCCAGGAATCGGTCGATGTCCGACGGGTCGACGCCTGCCTCGGCGAGTCCGGAGCGCGCGATCGGGATCGCCTCCTCCAGGATCAGCTCGGGCGCGTTGCGGGTTTCCCCGTCCAGCCAGTAGAAGCCCGCCTTGAGGCCGTTACGCGCGGCGGCCAGGAAGTTGGCCTTCGCGTCCGCGAAGTCCATGCGGGCCCGGATGTCGCCGTACTCGGAGGCGGCTCCGAGGACCAGCCCGATCCAGAACGCCGCGTTGGCGACCTCGTCGACCACCGACGGTCCGGACGGGATGACGCGGCACTCGATGCGCAGGTGGGGCTTTCCCCCGCCGATGCCGTAGCACGGTCGGTTCCACCGGTAGACGGTCCCGTTGTGGAGCCGCAGCGCCGCCAGCGACGGGACACCACCCGCGTCGAGCACGGTGAACGGGTCCTCCGTGATCTCCTTCGTGAGGAGCACGCGGAAGCGGGCGATGTCCTCCTCGATGAGGTCGGCGACCCCGCGGTGGACCCAGTCCTCGCCGAAGCGGACCCGGGGCGACATCTCGCGCATGTGCACCGAGCCCCGACGCGTGTCGATCGACT
>CALJLC010000190.1 GCA_937982605.1 uncultured Gemmatimonadales bacterium
CGCACCGACGATGAACGGCCGAGCAGCCCGCCCCGAACGGATCGGCACGGTCACCGAGCTCCGAGCTGCGCCGAGCGCTCGACATGCCCGCCCGGCTCGCGGATTCGAAAGCTCTCGAGCGCGATGGCCGGCTCGTCGATACCGATCGTCAGCTCCAAACGGTGGTCCTCGGGAACCCCACAGAAGCGGTAGAAGCCGTGGGCGTTGGTCTCCGTTCGCAGCCCGACGGAGCCCAAGGTCGTGACGAGGTCGTTCCGGCTCAGATCGACCCCGCCCACCAAGACCGCAGGCGCGGTCGTCGACGCCGTCGGACGGCCGGGCATGAAGTCCACCGTCGGCGTCATGAGACTGACCGGAACCCCTACGATGGGTGCCCCATCCGGGCCCGTGATCCACCCGAAGACGATCCCCTCCGCAGGATAGTCCCGGGCCAGCTCCGCCCACTCGGGCGGACGGCTGACCTCCGAACAGGAGGCGTCGAGAACGCTCCGGACCGACGGCAGGGCGATCTCGGTCGAGGTGACCTCGCCGTTGAAGACCGCGCGCGTCACCTCGGTCGGCGGCACACCGAGCCGGTCCAGGTCCGGAGCCGAGACTCGAAGCTCGTAGACGCCCTCGATCACTCCGTCGAAGCCGAAGGCTCCGTCCTCCGCGGTGGCGACGCGGCGCCCGCTTCCTACGAGCTCGACCCACGCGGGTCCCCGAGGAGCCCCGGCATTGTCGATCACGACACCCTCGATCGCGCCGCTGACGTCGTGGCCGAGGATACGTCCCTGGCCTTGTACGTCGAGCACGACACCCCCGGCCTCCGTGAACCCTGCCACGTAGGTTCGGCGGCTGTCGCCTTCGATGGTCCGCTGGAGCGAGACGCGGGGCATCCGAATCCACCACTCCGGCACGATCCATCCGCCGTCGGGCATTCTTCGGAACTCCACCCTCCCGCCCACTTCGTCGAGCCGCAGGTCCTCGTCGATATTGACGTAGCGGTACTCGAGCCACTTCAGCTCGGCGCTCCGCGGCTCGAGCCAGAGCGTCCCAGCGACCTCGGGCACCGACCTGCGCGCGGGAACCGGTTCGAAGGCGAGGCCGACGAGTCCTCGAGTCTCGCCTCGAGCACCACCCGCACGGACGCCGAAGCAGTGGGCGTCGAGGAACTCGTTCGAGAGCAGCACGTCCGCATCGGGCGCGAGGTACACGTCGACCATGCCCGAGCGCTCGACGAAGCCGCGCTCCATCAGTTCGCCCGCAGGCCGGCTCCGGAACGGGGTACGCATGCTGGCTTCCCGACGCGACTGGCGGGAACGCGAGACCAGCTCCAGCGCTCGATCGAGGTCCTGCTCGTAGAGCATGGTCTGATAGCGGTAGAGCCCCAGCTCCTCCGCAATGGACGCCGCCGTGAGCGCTTTTCGCGCCTCGTCCCAGAGGCGGGCCGTGAGGAGGCCATCGTCCGAAGGTGCGCCGCAGCGTTGATCACCCAGAACCTCGAGTCCGTCGAGTCGGATCGGGCTTGGAGCCAGTCGAAGCTCGAGCTCGAGCCGCTGACCGGTGACCGCCTCGAAGCGATTCGACTCGGCGGACGTCATCCCGATCATCTCGGCCCGCACGGTGTGTGGTCCGAGCCCGAAGTGGAAGAAGAGTGCGCGGCCGCGCTCGTCGGTCAGGGAACGGCCGACCGTGCCACCCCGCACGTTGTCGACCGCCACGAGCGCTCCCGCGATCGGCTGCCCCGACTCCGCGTGGACGACCCGCACCACGACGGTCTGGGCGCTCAGACGGCTCGGCCATGTCCCGATCGCGAGAAGCACCGCCACCAAGGCGAGTGAAGCCGGGATTGCCGACCTCGACCTCATCCGCCGGTCCAGACGACAAGCACGCCACACAGAGCCCCCTCGGCCGTCCGCGTCGCGTTGTACTCCACCGGGACCTCGGCCGGGCTTCGGTACACCTCGACAGCCTGGACCGTCGGCAGGGGGACGATCGAGGAGAGCACGGTCGGCACGTCGGCTGGATGTCCGAGCCGGACACCGTCGATGTAGACCGTCGGCGCGCATAGCGTGCCCGACGATTCCATCAACACCTCCTCACCGGCGAAGAGGCTCTCGCCGCCCCGCTGGTGTCGGATGGGGCGGACGCGCAACCCCGGTAGTCCGATGAACAGATCTTCCGTCGAGCGCGCTGCGGCCCTCGAGATATCGTGTGGCGTGAGGTAGAGCCCTCCCGCGTTGCGCTGATAGCGCCGCAGGAATCCGTTGCGAAGAAGGACGTGCTCGAAGACGGGTCGGTCCAGGTCGACGAGGATCCCGTCGAGAGGCAGCGGCCTGGGGATGAGACCGACCTCCACGACGATTTCGCCGCCGAGGCCGAGGTCGAACACCCCGGCCGTGCGTTCCTCGTATCCGAGCGCGGAGGCCACGAGCATGAAGCTGCCCGGCTCGGTCGCCGTCAGCGAGAAGTATCCCGACCCGTCAGAGATGGTATAGGCGAGCGAGTCCCCCGACTCCGTGAAGAGCATCACGAGTCCCACGTCCACCGGGGTCCGTTGCTCAGCGTCCCGAAGGTGTCCCCGGACCGTCTGGCCGTCGGCCGGGAGAGCCGTGGCGACGACGGCAGCGAATGCCACCACGACGCGCCCCGTTGCTCGATGCATGACTCCGAAACCCGGCTCTGACTCGATCATGGTCACCCTCGTGGCCGTCAGCCGGCTGCAGACGGCTCACCCGGTGATACGTCAGTTCCCGTTGTCGATGTCCGCCGCGATGTACCACACGCCGTCCGCCCCACGCTCGAGCGCGAGCACGAACTTTCCGACCTCGGGATCGGACTCGAACGCGGCAAAGCCACCGATGACGTGTGCGACGGAGCCGTCCCTGGCCCAGGCGTACGCGCGCAGCACGAGCGGGCCGCCCGAGCCGGCGTAGACCTCGCGCAGCGCGGCGTGACCGTGCACCGGCGGACGCCCGGGCCGAAGCGCGTAGCCGTCCTCGGTGAAGAGCGCCGCCAGCGCGTCGGCGTCCCGGGCGGACCAGGCGGTCTCGTAGTCGCGCAGCACCC
>CALJLC010000191.1 GCA_937982605.1 uncultured Gemmatimonadales bacterium
TGACCGGCCTGCGCGAGAGCGTCATGTCGGCGTTCGAGGCCGCCGGCCCGAACAACTTCGTCGTCTCGCGGTTCGACTTCACCGCCATCACGGTCGACGACGGCAACAACCGCCCGCCGTGGTGGGGCAAGCCCGAGATCGAGCCCATCGAGGCGCGGCGCCTCCGGGAGCTGCCGACGGTCCAGGAGGCCATCTACGACCTGAACGGCTTCCAGGTGGACCTCGAGTTCCGGGGAGAGCGTCTGGAGAACGTCTTCGCCAACGCCTCGGACGCCGGGTGGTCCGCATACCAGCCGGGTGACTTCGTGGTCGGGCGCGACTTCACCCCCGCGGAGGTGCAGCAGAACCGGTCCGTGATCGTCCTCTCGAGCGGCCTCGCCGAGGCGCTCTTCGGTCAGCTCGATCCGATCGGTCGGAGGGTGCGCGCTTCCAATCCGTTCCGCGGCACGCAGGAGCCGTTCACGGTGATCGGGGTCTTCGAGCCGGCGGAGAACATCTTCTCCACGGCGTTCCAGAACTGGGCGATCATGCCCTGGTCCGCCGCGATCCGGCGGCTGCGGCAGAGCAAGTTCCAGGCGCAGATCCTCGTCGTTCCGGAGGACTCGGTATCGGCGCAGCGGGCGCAGGACGACGTCATCGCCGCCATGCGCGGGATGCGCGGTCTCGGCCCCCGGGACGAGAACGACTTCGCGCTGACCGCGTCGGCGCAGATCGCCGACATGTTCAACCAGCTCACCGGGATCTTCTTCCTGGTCATTCTGCTCCTCGCCTCGGCGGGGCTGCTCGTGGGCGGCGTCGGCGTCATCGGCATCATGCTCATCTCGGTCACGGAGCGGACCCGGGAGATCGGTGTGCGCAAGGCGATCGGCGCCACCCGACGGGAGATCCTCTGGCAGTTCCTCGTCGAGGCGTCCGCGCTCACCTGCGGCGGCGCGGCGGTCGGACTCGCCATCGGAGGAGGCGCGGCCGAGCTCGTGGCCCGACTCACGCCGCTTCCCGCCGCGATCCCGCCGTGGGCCGTCGTGGCCGCCTTGGGGATGGCGGCCGTCAGCGGTATGCTCTTCGGACTCCTTCCCGCATACCGCGCCAGCAGGCTCGAGCCCGTCGTGGCGCTCCGCTTCGAATAGCCTCCATGTCCGACAACGGCGGTCCACTCGACGTCCTCGCGATCATGGCCCACCCCGACGACGCGGAGCTCCTCTGCGGCGGGACGCTGATCAAGAGCGCGGGTCGCGGCAAGCGCGTCGGTGTGCTCGACCTGACCGCGGGTGAGATGGGCAGCGCCGGCACCGCGCAGACCCGGGCGCGCGAGGCGACCGCGGCCTCCGGTCAGATGGGTCTCGCGGTACGCATGTGCGCCGACCTCCCCGATGCCCGTCTCGAGAACGACCACCACTCGAGGCTCGTCGTGATCGCGCACCTGCGCGCCCTGCGGCCCCGGGTCGTCATCACGCACTGGAAGGTCGGGCGGCACCGCGATCACCGGATCGCGTCGGAGCTCGTGCGGGACGCCTGCTACCTGAGCGGGCTGCGGCGGATCGATCTGCCCAGTGAGCCCTTTCGCCCGACGAAGCTGGTGTACGCGACGGCGTTCCGGGAGGACGCCGACCCCCCGGACTTCGTCGTCGACGTGACCGAACAGATCGAGCGCAAGCTCGACGTCATCGCCCTGTACACGTCCCAGTTCGAAGAGGCGATCCAGGCGGGAGAGGTCTTTCCCGCCGGAGACCGTCGGCTGCTCCAGCAGATCCGGGCCAAGATGGCCCACTACGGCTCGTTGATCCGGGTGCGCTACGGAGAGCCCTTCCGGGTCGACGAGGCGATGGCGGTCGACGACATCACCGAGCTGGGCGTCTCGACCTTCTGAGCGCGGGCTTCGGCCCTCGGCGTCCCGGCGGCGCCGTGTGGCCGTCCGGACGAGTCCGCGGGCCGCTCAGGCCACGAGGCAGGAGACCTCGAGCAGCACGCGCCGCCACGACGGGACCTCCGCGCCCCAGACGCGGAGCAGGCGGGCCCGCGCGATCCCGCCGCGGGCGAGCCACGGCCACAGCCAGCCGCAGATCTCCGCCGGAAGATGGCCGATCGGCTCTCCGGACTGCAGGTGGACCCAGACCTCGGGGTCGTCCTGCCCCGGCGGGTCGGCGACGAGGCGCACCTCGTCGCCCTCCTGGAGCTCCTCGACGTAGCGGTCGCGGCCCGCGAACACCGTTCCGTGGACGGTCGAGCGGAAGCAGGGGGGTCGACCTTCCGGAAACGGCGGACAGGGCTGCGACATCAGGCCTCCAGCCGGAGTGCGGGGGACGCCGGGCGTCCACACGTGTAACTTACCGGCGCTCAGGGCGCAGGCAAACGAACACCGCGATGGACCCCATCTACCTCGATCACGCCGCGACCACGCCGCTCCATCCCGAGGTGCGCGCGGCGATGGAGCCGTATCTGGACGCCGCGTTCGGCAACGCGTCCAGCCGGCACCGCTGGGGGCGGACGGCCCGGGCCGGGCTCGACTCCGCCCGCGCCGAGGTGGCGGAGCTGCTCGGAGCCCGGCCTTCCGAGATCGTCTTCGTGCGGGGCGGGACCGAGTCGGACAACCTGGCCCTGCTCGGCGCGTGGCACGCGGCGCGAGCGGCGGGCCGCGCCCCGGCCGTCGCGGTCAGCGCCGTGGAGCACAGCGCGGTCATCGACGCCGCGCGGCATCTCGCTGCCTCGGCCGGCGCGACCGTGGAGTCGCTCGGGGTCGACCCCGACGGATCGCTCGACCTCGCGCGCCTGGCGGCGGTCGAGGGATCGGAGGTGATCGCGTCGGTGATGTGGGTCAACAACGAGACCGGGCTTCGGCTCCCGGTGGAGGAGGTCGTCGAGACGGTCGCCAGGCGTGGCGGCCTGGTGCACACCGACGCCGCCCAGGCGGTCGGCAAGGTGCCGGTCTCGGTCGCCGACCTCCCGGTCGATCTCCTGAGCGCCACGGGACACAAGATCAACGGGCCGAAGGGCACCGGGATCCTCTTCGTGCGCCAGGGCACCCCGCTGCACCCGCTGCTGCACGGCGGCGGGCAGGAGCGCGCGCTCCGTCCAGGCACGGAAGACGTGGCCGGAGCCGTAGGCTTCGCCACGGCGCTCCGTCTGGCCGTGGAGGCCCGCGAGGAGCGGGCGGCCCGCTGGTCTGCGTGGCGCGCGGAGCTGGAGGCGTCGCTCCTGGCGCGGCTGCCCTGCGCGCGCGAGAACGCCGGCGAGGGAGTACGCGCCCCGCACGCGGCGAGCCTCGCGCTCCCGGTCCGAGACGGGGCGGCGCTGCTCATGGCCCTGGATCTGGAGGGGATCGCGGCGTCCGGCGGCTCGGCTTGTCACAGCGGCGCGGACGCCGCCAGCCACGTCATCGCCGCGCTCTACGGAGCGGACGACGACCGGGCGACGGTCCGGCTCTCCTTCGGGGCGGGGACGACCGCGGCCGAGGTGCGTCGGGCCGGCGACGTGCTGGTGGATCTGGTCGGGCGTCTGGCCGAGGCCGCCTGACGTGAGCCGGGTGCTCGTGGCGATGTCGGGCGGCGTCTACTCGTCCGTCGCGGCAGCCCTGCTCGTCGACGAGGGACACGACGTCGTGGGCGTGACCATGAAGACGTTCTGCTACTCGGGCACGCCGTCCCACGGCAAGACGTGCTGCGGCCTCGACGGCATCACCGACGCGCGTCGGGTGGCCGACGCGCTCGGGATCCCGCACTACGTCTTCGACGTGGAGGAGGACTTCACGCGGGACGTGATCGACGACTTCGTGGCGGAGTACGCCCGGGGCCGGACCCCCAACCCGTGCGTGCGCTGCAACTCGAACACGAAGTTCCGGGACCTCCTGGCCCGCGGACGACTGCTGGGTTGCGACCGGATCGCCACCGGGCACTACGTCCGCATCCTCGACGGGCGCCTGGCCCGCGGGGTCGACGCCTCGAAGGACCAGTCGTACTTCCTGTGGGGGCTCCCGGCCTCCATGCTGTCCCGCCTGCTCTTCCCCGTCGGCGCCCTGACCAAGGCGGAGGTCCGCGCCCGAGCCCACGCGCTCGAGCTGGTCACCGCCTCCAAGCCCGAGTCGCAGGAGATCTGCTTCGTCCCCACCGGAGACTACCGGGATCTCCTTCGCTCACGCCTGGACGACGTCCATCCCGCGCTCGAGCCCGGGGAGATCGTCCTCGCGGACGGCACGGCCGTGGGCCGGCACGACGGCTTCGCGGGATTCCCGGTCGGGCAGCGCCGAGGGCTCGGTGGCGGCTTCGCCGAGCCGATGTACGTGCTGGAGATCGACCCGGAGATGCGCCGGGTCGTGGTCGGTCCGCGGGAGGAGCTCCTGCGCGACGTCGTGACGGTTCGCGAGGTCAACTGGCTGGGAGATCCGCCCGCACCGGGAAGCCGGGTCCAGGCGCAGCTGCGCTACCGCGCCACGGCCGTGGACGGGGTGATCCGGCCCGTCGAGGACGGCCTGGAGCTGAGGCTCGACGAGCCGGTGGCGGCGGTCACCCCCGGGCAGTCGGCCGTCCTCTTCGACGGGGACGTCGTGCTGGGCGGGGGGCGCATCGAGGGATCGGTGCCGGCCGCGGCGGAGGCACGCGCTTGACGCCGTGCCTCAGTGCTTGAGGCCGCTGGCCTCCGCGAACTCCTCCATCGCCTTGCGCTCCTCGTCCGAGAGCTCGTCGGGCACGGTCACCACGACCTCCACGTACTGATCACCGACACGGTCCGCCGTCTCGATACCCTGCCCCTTGATCCGGAACTTCGTCCCGGACTGGGTGCCCTTCGGGATCGTGAGCACGACCTTCTTCCCCGAAATCGTCCGCACCCGGATCTTCGAGCCCAGCGTGGCCTGGACGATGTTGATCGGCACCTTCACGTGGACGTCGAGCCCGTCCCGCTTGAAGAACGAGTGGGGCTTGACCTTGTAGGTCAGAATCAGGTCGCCCGCCGGCCCGCCCTGCCGCCCACGCTCGCCCTGCCCCGAGAGGCGGACCTTCGATCCCGTGTCGACTCCGGGACGCACGTTGATCGAGATCTTCCGCTGCTGGCGCACCGAGCCGCGTCCCGAGCACGATGGACACGGCGTCTCGGGGATCCGGCCCCGACCGAAGCACGCCGGACAGGGCCGCTTGACCGCGAAGCCGCCCTGGCCGAACGAGACGTTGCCGGTGCCCTTGCACTCCTCGCAGCGCTTGACGTCGGTGCCCGGCTTGGCGCCGTCGCCGCCGCAGGTGGCGCAGTCCTCCGTGATCGCCACGTCGACCGAGATCTTCCCGCCGCGCGCGGCCGTAAGGAAAGGGATCTCGACGACGTACTCGACGTTCTCGCCCTTCTGGCGCTGCGTCTGCTTCTTCGGCCCCGCTCCGGGCGTCCCGGCCTGGCCGTCCGCCCCCTTCTTGCCCAGATCGAAGAGCGAGCTGAAGAGGTCCGAGATGTTGCCGAACCCGCCCTGGAGATCCTCGAAGGAAAAGTCGGAGCCGGGCGAGGCTCCCCCCCGCGGCGGCGGACGCCCGCTCCCGCGGCCTCCGAAGCCGAGCGAGCCGAAGCGACGCATCTGGTCGTACTGCTTGCGCTTCTCCGCGTCGCTGAGGACGGCGTACGCCTCGCCGATCTCCTTGAAGCGCTCCGCGGCCTTGGGGTCACCCCGGTTCGCGTCGGGGTGATTCTCCTTGGCCAGCTTGCGGTAGGCCTTCTTGATCTCCTCGGGCGTCGCCTTGTCCTTGACGCCCAGGACCTTGTAGAAGTCCTTCCCTCCGGCCGCCATGTCAGCCCTGCGTGAAGACGCTGACCCGGGCGGGTCGGATGAGGTTGCCCTTGAGCGCGTAGCCCTTCTGGAAGACCTGGGCCACCTGGTCGACCTGCTCGTCGCTCTCGGCCGGCACGCGCATCATCGCCTCCATGCGCTCCGGATCGAAGGGCACGCCGTCGGGCTCGATCGTCTCGATCCCCGCGTCGACGAGCGAGCGCACGAACTTGCGCTCCACGAGGTCGATCCCCTCCATGATCGCCTCGACCGTGGCGTTCTGGAGGTCGAGATCCGCCACCCGCTGCAGGTCGTCGAGCACGTCCACGAGTCGGCCCACGAGGTCCGCCTGAGCGCGAGCCCACGCGGCGAGGCGCTCCTGCTCGCTGCGTCGCTTGAAGTTGTTGAACTCCGCGACGAGGCGCAGGTGACGGTCGTTGAGCCCCTCGAACTCCTCCCGGAGCGCGACCAGTTCGGTCTCGGCCGAGGTCGGCGCCCCCTCGGCATCTCCGCGCGTCGGCTCGTCGCCGGCCCCGTCTCCGACGTCGGCGGCGGTCTCGGCGTCGACCCGTGCCGCGGCGTCGGACCCGTCCGCCGAGTCGACCTCCTCGGCCGCCTCGTCGACGCCGGCTTCCTCGTTCTCGCTCACGCGTTCCGTCATGTCGTCGTCGTGCAGAAGGCAGGGCGGGCCACGCTTCGGCGCGGCTCGGGCCCAGAAAGATACAACGGACCGGTCCTCGGGTTCAGCCCCGGGAGACGGGCTCGACGCGGCGCAGCAGATGGGTCAGAGCCGACTGCGCGGCCCGCTCGCGAATCTCGCCCCGGCCCCCGGGGAAGCGGGCGAGTCGAGCCTCCACGCCACCGTCGAGGGAGACGCCGATCCAGACCGTCCCCACGGGCTTCTCGGGCGATCCGCCTCCGGGACCCGCCACGCCGGTGATCCCGATCCCGGCGTCCGACCCGAAGCGTCGAGCCACGCCCTCGGCGAGCTCGCGGGCCACCGCCTCCGACACCGCGCCGTGGCGCTCCAGCGATGCTTGCGACACGCCCACCTGGCGCACCTTCACCTCGTCGGCGTACGCGATCACGCCACCGAGGAAGACCTCCGACGCGCCCGGGACCGCCGTGATCCGCGCCCCGAGCAATCCGCCCGTGCAGCTCTCCGCCACCGCGACCGTCCGGCCGGAGGCGCGCAGCGCGTCGACGAGCGCGACGGCGACGTCGCCGTCCTCGGCCTCGAAGCGCCACGGGTCGAGAACGTGCGCCACGCCCGCCAGCCAGGCGTCGAAGCGCCGCGCCGCGTCCTCCGCGCCGCCGCCCCGCACCGTGAGGCGCAGGTCGACCCCGCGGAGGTCTGGGAGGTACGCCAGCGAGACCGGCTCCCGGACCTCGGCCGGGAGCGCTTCGATGGCCGGCTCCAGAGCCTCGGCGAGCCGGGTCTCGAAGATGCCCGCGGTATGGACCAGCCGGTGGTGGACCCGCGCGCCCGCGAACCGCTCCAGCACCTCGTCGAAGGCACCTTCCACGATGGCCCGCAGCTCGCCCGGAACGCCGGGAAAGAGCGCCACCGTGGCGCCCCGGTGCTCGAGGACGATGCCGGGGGCCGTCCCCACCGGGTTCCTCAGCGCTCTCGCCCCCTCGGGCACCAGGTACTGGCTCCGACTGCGGGGCGGGACCTCGTCGAGGCCGGCCGCTCGGAAGCGGGCCTCCACCTCGGCGCGCGCGGTGGCGTCCTCGACCAGGTCGACGCCCAGATGCTCGGCCACCGCGGCCTTCGTCCGATCGTCGGGCGTGGGGCCGAGGCCGCCGGTGACGAGGACGAGTTCCGCGGCCGCGACCGCGGCGTCGAGCGCGTCGCGGATATCGGCGTCGACGTCGCCCACGGTGAAGCGGCGTACGACTTCGATCCCGCGCGCCGTGAGCGTCCGGCCGAGCCACGCCGCGTTCGTGTCCACCGTCTCCCCGAAGAGGAGCTCGTTGCCGACCGCGACGACGGCCGCACGCCGGTTGCCCCCGGAGGTCATCGTCGGCCGTTCAGTCGCGGACCCCGACCACCTTCCGATACGACCACAGGTAGTCGAGCATCGAGTACACGGTCAGCACGATCGCCGCCAGCAGCGTGATCGCCACCCACCCCTGCAGGAGCATGGAAAAGACGTCCCAGGCCGGGATACCGGGCCATTCGCGCTCCTCGGCGATCGCCGCGAGCGGATACCAGAGCAGGAGGCCGCCGATGAAGAACATCTGGAACATCGCCTTGCGCTTGCCCGACGGGCCGGCCGCGATGACGACGCCGCGGGCCGCGGCGTAGCTGCGGAAGAGCGTGATGAACAGCTCCCGTCCGAAGATCACGACGAGCACCCAGAGCGGCAGAGGCCCCCACACCGGAACCTCGTCGAGCGGCCCGCCCCGATGCGAGATGAGGTAGAAGGGGATGAGGGTGACGACGAGGAGAAGCTTGTCGGCGATCGGGTCGAGGAGCTTCCCCAGGTCCGTGATGAGGTCGTACTTGCGGGCGAGCCAGCCGTCCCAGACGTCGGAGAGCCCGGCCGCCACGAACGCGGCGAAGGCCGCGAGGCGCATGCCCGTGCCGGGCGCCATCGCCAGCCAGAAGATGACCGGGCACATGGCGATCCGAACGATCGTGATGACGTTCGGAAGGTTCAGTCGGCTCTCCCTCACGAGCCGGTCGGCGCGCCCACTGCGCACATGGGCGCCGGCGTCAGGAGAGGGTCTCGACGACCGCCTTGCTCACCGACGAGAGGGTCTCGAAGACGCCCTTCCCCTCGATGGCGACCGCCTCGAAGTCCGGGACTCCCATCGGGTTGATCTGCGCCCGCAGCTCCTCGGGAGCCAGGATGTTCTCCATGTCCCGCTTGTTGTACTGGATCGCGAACGGGATCGTCTCGAGATCGTAGCCGTACGTCTCGAGGTTCTCGTACAGGTTGTGCATCGACTCGATGTTGGCCTCGGCCCGCGAGGCCTGGGAGTCGGCGACGAAGACGATACCGTCCACGCCCTTCAGGATGAGGCGCCGGCTGGCGTTGTAGTAGACCTGACCGGGGACCGTGTAGAGGTGGAAGCGGGTCTTGAAGCCCCGAACCTCGCCCAGGTCGATCGGCAGGAAGTCGAAGAAGAGCGTGCGCTCCGTCTCCGTGGCCAGCGAGATCATCTTGCCCTTCGTCTCGGGATTCACCTTCGAGTAGATGTACTCGAGGTTGGTGGTCTTCCCGCCGAGACCCGTCCCGTAGTAGACGATCTTGCAGTTGATCTCACGGGAGGCGTAGTTGATCATCGACATGGGTCGACGCTACCTCCCCGTGGTGGTGTGTCGTGCGGGCACGAGATCTCCGATCGATACCAGTGGGAAACGGGCCA
>CALJLC010000192.1 GCA_937982605.1 uncultured Gemmatimonadales bacterium
TGCCGCTCGACATCACGATCAAGACGCTGGCCGGCAACGCGCAGCGTGCGGACCTCGCCCAGGTCATGCAGGCCCAGCTCGGCGAGGTCGGGGTTGGAGTGCGGGTCGAGGTCATCGAGGGCTCGACGCTGATGAGCCAGATCAACGACGTGGAGGCTCGCGACTTCGACGCGGTGGTGCTCGGCCTCACCGTCGAGTTCTTCCTCTCCGACCGTGACCTGCTCCACTCGGATCGGCTGGAGGGCCTCTACGCCTGGTCGGGTACGGACAACGCCGAGATCGACCGTCTGATCGACGCGACCGCGCTGGAGTCGGATCGGACCCGCGCGACCGAGCTGTGGCGCGAGTACCAGACGGTCGTCGCGGAGGAGCAGCCCTTCACCTTCCTCTACTATCCGGATCGGCTGGCCGGCGTGAGCACGCGGCTGCGCGGCATCGAGATGGACACGCGCGGCGAGCTGCTCAACCTGCGCGAGTGGAGCATCGATCCGGAGCGCCGCTGAGCGGTGACGCACGTCCTCCCGTGACGGCGCCGCTCCTGGCCGTCCGGGACCTCCGGACGTGGTTCCACCTCGACGGCGCCGTCGCCCGGGCCGTAGACGGCGTATCCTTCGACGTCCTGCCCGGCGAGACGCTCGGCCTCGTCGGGGAGTCGGGGTGCGGGAAGACGGTCACTTCACTCTCCATCCTGGGGCTCCTGCCGACCCCGCCGGCCCGGATCGAGGCGGGCAGCTCGATCCGCTTCGACGGGGCCGAGCTCGTGGGGATGAGCCAGGCGGGACTCCGAGCGCTGCGCGGCAACGAGATCGCCATGGTGTTCCAGGAGCCGATGTCGTCGCTGAACCCGGTCTTCACGGTCGGGGAGCAGATCGCGGAGGGGCTGCGGCTCCACCGGGGCATGAACGTGGCCGCGGCCCGCGCGGAGGCCGTGCGCCTGCTCGCCGAGGTCGGCATCCCCGAACCGGAGCGGAGCGTCGACCGGCATCCACAAGAGCTCTCCGGGGGGCAGCGCCAGCGCGTGATGATCGCCATGGCGCTGAGCTGCGATCCGAAGCTCCTGATCGCGGACGAGCCGACCACCGCGCTCGACGTCACGATCCAGGCGCAGATCCTGGAGCTGCTCGGCCGCTTGCGGGAGGCACACCGACTGGCGGTGCTCCTGATCACCCACGACCTCGGCGTCGTGGCGGAGGTCTGCGACCGCGTCGTCGTGATGTACGCCGGCGAGGTCGTGGAGAGCGGCGACGTCGAGGCCATCTTCGCGGACCCCCGGCACCCGTATACGCGCGGGCTCCTCGGCTCGCTGCCCTCGCTCGACGGCTCGGGGGAGCGGCTGACGGCGATCCCCGGTACGGTGCCCAGCCCCACGGCGTGGCCCGACGGATGCCGGTTCGCGCCGCGCTGCGCCCTGGCGGGGGAGCGGTGCGAGCGCCCCCAGGAGCTCCGGAAGAGCGGACCCGGCCACGCGGTCCGCTGCTGGAGAGGGGCGCCGTGAGCGAGCCCCTCCTCTCCGTCCGTGACCTCCGGGTGGAGTTCGCGGTCCGCCACGGGGCGTTCGGGCGGCCGGCGGGAACGGTGAAGGCGGTCGACGGCGTGAGCTTCGACGTCCTCCGTGGAGAGACGCTGGGCCTCGTGGGCGAGTCGGGGTGTGGCAAGTCGACGACCGGCCGCGCCGTCCTGCGCCTCATCGAGCCGACCTCGGGAGAGATCCGCTTCGACGGCGCGGACGTGCGCGCGATGAGCGGCGAGGAGCTCCGCGCGCTCCGCCGCCGCATGCAGATCGTCTTCCAGGACCCGTTCGGATCGCTGAACCCGCGGATGTCCGTCGGCGCGATGCTGGACGAGGCCCTGAAGGTGCACGGGCTCGGTGGCCCGGGACGCGCCGGGCGTCGGCGACGCTCCGTCGAGCTGCTCGAGCGGGTCGGCCTCGGCGAGGAGCACCTCGACCGGTATCCGCACGAGTTCAGCGGAGGGCAGCGTCAGCGGCTCGGGATCGCCCGGGCGCTCTCCGTCGAACCGGACTTCCTCGTGCTCGACGAGCCGGTGAGCGCGCTCGACGTCTCGGTCCGGGCACAGGTGGTCAACCTCCTGGCCGACCTCCAGAAGGAGCTGGGGCTGACCTACCTCTTCATCGCGCACGACCTCGCGCTCATGGAGCACGTGAGTGATCGGATCGCGGTCATGTATCTGGGCGGGCCCAGCGAGGTCGCCGCCCCTCCCCGTCGCTATCGTGAGCCCAGCCACCCCTTTGCCCGGGCGCTCCTCTCCGCCGTGCCCCGGCCCGATCCGGCCGGCCGAGACTCCCGACGGAGGATCGTCCTGCCCGACCACCCTCCCCGCCCGCCGGGTGGAGAGGCCCCTTGCTGTGCCTTCCACCCGCGCTGTCCGAACCCTCTGAAAGACGACGAGTGCGTGCGCGTATACCCTGCCATGAGTGGGGGTCCGGAAGGCCACATGACGGCCTGTCATCACCCGGGTTTCGAGTCGGAAACGAGGGGTTGACACCCATTTTGGCCCGCGTCATGTTGCGAGCCTCTTGTCCCCCGCCCTTCCGGCTCAAGGCTCGGAAGGGCTCTGTCACGAACGCGACCGAAGAACCGGCTGGAGGTTTCCCTTGGTGCAACTGTACGCAGCCCTGCTGCAGATCCCGGGCATGGACACTCCTGAGCTGACATGGCAGGAGCAGATGGCCGTCAACTGGGAGGGTATGGGCTTCATGCGGTGGCCTCTGGCTTTCTGTCTGGGCCTGGGCATCGTCGTGATCATCGCGAAGTTCATCACGCTGACCGCGAAGGCGTCCAAGACGAAGCGCATCCTCAAGGACGTCGACGAGCTCCTCACGCAGAAGCGCATCCGTGAGGCCCTCGAGCTGACGCGGGACACGGATTCCCCGGCGGCCAACATCCTCTACGCCGGCCTCGAGCGGCACGAGGAAGGCACCGAGCGGGTCATGAAGGCGATCGAGAACCAGGGCCTCATCGAGATGAGCAAGCTCGAGAAGGGTCTCGTCGTTCTCGCGACGCTCACCAACATCGCTCCGCTCCTCGGCTTCCTCGGGACGGTGATCGGCATGATCATCGCGTTCCAGTCGATCGAGGCGGCCGGTGAGGTCGAGGCGACGCTCGTCGCCGGCGGCATCAAGGTCGCGCTGCTGACGACGGCCGCCGGTCTCGTCATCGCGATTCCGGTGTCGGTCGGCCACAACTACTTCGTGGCCCGCATCGACAGCCTCGTCATCGACATGGAGGAGTCGGCGCAGAAGATGGTCGACACGCTCCACGCCATCGAGACGGGACGCGCCGGCTGACGCACGA
>CALJLC010000193.1 GCA_937982605.1 uncultured Gemmatimonadales bacterium
GTCGGCGGGTTCTCGGGCGGGATGAAGCAGCGCCTGGGCATCGCCATCGCGCTGGCCGGAGACCCGAAGCTCCTCATCGTCGACGAGCCGACGGCCGGTCTCGACCCGACGGAGCGGCACCGCTTCCTCAACCTGATCGCCGACCTCGGGCGGGACATCGTGGTGATCCTCTCGACGCACATCGTCGAGGACGTCCGGGAGCTGTGCAGCACCATGGCCATCATCCACCGCGGTCGGGTCGTCCTCAACGGCGACCCTGCCTCCGTGCTCGAGGAGGCCCGCGGCCGTGTCTGGCGGCGGAAGGTGGCCCGCGACGAGCTCGGCGCCTACGAGAGAGACTATTCGGTGATCTCGGTCCGGCTCCAGGCCGGTGAGCCGGTGATCCACGTCTGGGCCGAGACCTCGCCGGGGGCCGGGTTCGAGTCCGTGCCGCCCGCGCTCGAGGACGTCTACTTCCACCGCGTCGGCGCCGCGGTCGCGCAGGAGGCCTGACGATGTTCGGCCCGATCCTCCGCTTCGAGGTCGAGTACCACCTCAAGCGCGCCGTCACCTGGCTCTACTTCGCGGTCCTCTTCCTCTTCTCCTTCTTCCTGATCGCGTCGGACGCCGTCGTCGTCGTGGGCGCCGCCGGGCTCGTCAAGCGCAACGCACCCTACGCGCTGGCCCAGGCCGTCACCGCCGTCAGCTCGATCGGTGTCGTGATCACCACCGCCATCGTGGGGACGTCGCTGCTGCGCGACTTCCGCTTCAAGACCCACGAGCTGCTCTTCACGACCCGAATGACCCGGCTGGGCTACCTGGCCGGCCGGTTCGTGGGCGGCTGGATCGTCATGGTGATCGTCTTCGCCGCGATTCCGCTCGGGACGCTGCTCGGCGCGCTCGCACCGTGGGTCGACCCGGAGACGCTCGGCCCGGTGAACCCCTGGTTCCACTTCCAGCCGTTCCTGGTCTTCAACCTCACGACGCTCGCGCTCATCAGCGCGATCTTCTACGCGGTGGGGGCGATCACGCGGAGCCTCGTCGCCGTCTACACCTCCGGTATCGCCCTCCTGGCCGGATACAGCATCGCCGGGAACCTCACGTCGACGCTCGACAACGACGCCCTGTCGAACGCCGTCGACATCCTCGGCTTCACCTCGCTCGAGCTGACGACCCGGTACTGGACGGTGGCGGAGCGCAACGCCCAGGTGGTGCCGCTCGAAGGCTTCGTCCTCACCAACCGCCTGATCTGGCTCGCGGTCGCCTTCCTCATCGCGGGGCTCACGATGGCCTTCTTCCGCATGGAGGCCGGAGAGAACCGGGCCACGAGGGCGGCGCGCAGGAAGGGCCGCCGTAGCGCGACGGGTCGGGAAGGTGCGGCGGATTCGACCGCGGCCGACCGGCCCCCGCCGCCCGTCCCGGCCGCCGCGTCGGCTACACGCCCCGCCTTCGACGGCGGGACCGGCGTGCGGCAGCTCCTGACGACGACCGGAGCCTCGTACCGGCACATCGTCCGGGACAAGGCGTTCATCGCGATCCTCCTGATCGCCGTCATCGACGCCTGCATGAGCGCCTGGTACGCCGATCAGCTCTACGGCGTCACGACGTGGCCGGTGACGTACATCGTGGCCGAGGTGATCGCCACGGAGTTCTTCCTCTTCATGATCATCCTCACGACGATCTTCGCCGGGGAAGCGGTGCACCGGGAGCGGGTGCTCGGGGCGGACCAGATCGTCGACGCGGCGCCGGTGGGATCCTCGACCCTCATGGCGGGCAAGCTCCTCAGCGTGATCCTGGCCGTGATGACGCTCTTCGTGGCGATGGTCCCCTTCGGGATCGGCGTCCAGCTGATCAAGGGCTACACCGACATCGAGCTCGGGCTCTACCCGACCTTCCTGCTCGGCACGCTCCTGCCCTGGACGATCGCGATCGTCCTCTTCTCCTTCGCGGCGCACGCGCTGGCGCAGAACAAGTTCGTCGGCCACCTGGCGCTCATCGGCTACTGGGTCGGTGGCATCGTCATGGCCAACCTCGGCTTCGAGCACCGGCTCTACCAGCCGGGGTGGTCGCCGGGCTTCGTCTATTCGGACATGAACGGCTTCGGCCACTACGTGGCGAGCATGACGCTCGACGGCGCCTACTCGGTCTCGTTCGGGCTCATGGTCGCGGTGCTGGGCGGCCTCGCCTGGGCGCGCGGCACCGAGCACGGATGGCGGGAGACCTTCGCCCGGATGCGCGGACGGTGGACGCCGCGCTCGGGTCTCGCCTTCGGGGCCAGCGACGCGCTCGTCCTCGTCTTCGGCGGCGCCACCTTCTACAACACCAACATCCTCAACAGCTACACCACGAGCGACGAGCGTGAGGAGCGGCTGGCCGAGTGGGAGCGCACCTATCGACCGTACATCCACCTGGCGCCGCCCCGCATCGTGGACGTGGATCTGAGCGTCGACCTCGAGCCCGAGGTCCGGGCCTACGCCATCGACGGCCGTTACGTCGTCGTGAACCGCAGCGGGGCGCCGATCGACACGGTCGTTCTCAACTACGACCAGCAGCTCACGGTCGAGCGGATGGAATGGGGCGTCTCCGCGTCCGCGCTCGTCCTCGACACCCTCACCGGGACGCAGCTCTGGGCCTTCGAGGAGCCGCTCGCGCCGGGGGACTCGACAGAGCTGGGGTTCCGGCTCTCGTACGCGGCGCGCGGCTTCCCGAACTCGTCGCCGAACAACCGCATCGTCGAGAACGGGACGTTCATCTCCACCCTCGGGCCCTCCCTGGGCTACAACGAGGGCTTCGAGATGAGCGATCCCTCGGACCGCAGGAAGCACGACCTGCCCCCCAGGGACCGGATGCCGGACCTGGACGACCCGGAGGCCCCGAGGAACAGCGAATTCTCGATCGACTCCGACCGGGTCGGCTTCCGCGTGACGATCTCGACGGCACCGGACCAGATCGCGGTCGCGCCCGGCTACCTCGAGCGCGAATGGGAGGAGGACGGCCGGCGCTGGTTCCGGTACGAGATGGACCAGCCGATGATGAACTTCTTCTCGATCGTCTCGGCCCGGTACACGGTGGCCCGCGACCGCTGGAACGACGTCGACATCGCCATCTACTACCACTCCGAGCACGACTTCAACATCGACCGGATGATCGAGTCGGTGAAGGCGTCGCTCGACTACTACTCGGAGCACTTCTCGCCGTACCAGTACCGCGAGGTTCGCATCGTGTAGTTTCCCCGTTACGCCGGCTTCTCGCAGTCCTTCTCTGCCACTATCCCGTACTCCGAGAGCATCTGCTTCATCACGCTCGTGAAGGACGAGGACGACGACCTCGACATGCCGTTCTTCGTGACCGCCCACGAGGTGGCGCATCAGTGGTGGGGCCATCAGGTGGTGGGCGCGCGCGCGCAGGGGTCCGCCATCATGGTCGAGTCGATGGCCGAATACGCCGCCCTCACCGTCATGGAGAAGCGATACGGGGCGTCCCACGCACAGAAGTTCCTCCGCCACGAGCTCGATCGGTACCTGCGCGGGCGGACCGGTGAACGGATCCGGGAGCAGCCGCTCATCCGGACCGAAAACCAGTCGTACATCCACTACAACAAGGGCGCCCTCGCGCTGTACGCGCTGCGCGACTACATCGGCGAGGACGCGATGAACCGCGCGCTGAGCGGCTTCCTCGGCGAATTCGCCTTCCGCGGTCCGCCCTACCCCACGGCTCGGGACTTCGTGGCGGCGCTCCGCGCGGAGACGCCCGATTCGCTGAGCTACGTGATCGAGGACCTCTTCGAGACGATCACGCTCTGGGACAACAAGGTGGACGACGTGGCGGTCGAGACACGTCCGGACGGCCGCTTCGCGGTCACGCTGGACTTCTCGTCCCGGAAGGTCCGGGCGGACAGCCTGGGCAACGAGACCGAGGTCCCGATGGCGGACTACGTCGACGTGGGCGTGTTCGGCGAGCCGGAGCCGGGCAACGAGCTCGGCCGGCCGATCACGGTGTACAAGGTCCACGTCACGGAACCGACGACGAGTGTCGAGATCGTCGTGGACGAGGCGCCGATGAGGGTCGGGGTCGATCCGTACAACAAGCTCATCGACCGGGTGCCCGGCGACAACGTGAGGGACGCGCCGGAACCGGCTGCGGAGGCGGGGAGCGGGTAACGCGCCGGCAGCGGCGCGTATGGAGTGGGGGGGTCGGTGGGTCCGGGCGGGCCGAGACGAGAGGAGGCGTGAGGTGGTGGTGGACGCGAGAGCAGCGGCGGTCCTGACGGCGGGGCTCACGATCCTCGGGGCGGTGGCGTGCGGCACCGGCACGGAGCCCGCGGGTCCCTTCCCCGAGATCTCCGGCCGCATCCACCCGGTCGGGGGAGGAAGCCCCTCCGGGCTCTGGGCATTCTGGGAGCCCGACGACGGGGCGCCTCCCGATTCCGCGGTCGTCGAGGCGGACGGGAGCTTCACGATCGAGACGACCCGCTCCTCGGCGACGGGTCTCCTGCGCATCGACGGCCGAACCCCCCGGGCCCATCACCCGATCGTGGTGCCGTACGACACGGCCGACGGGCCCGCCGAGCTGCTCGCCGTGCCGCGAGCGTGGACGATCGGTTCGGGGGCCTTCGCGGGAGAGGTCGTGCCCACGCCGCTCGACCCGGTGGTGGACGACGAGGTCCGGGACATGCTCTACTCGTACTTGTGGGGGCAGCAGGATCCCTTCGACGCCCCGGTCCGCTACCTGATCGAACCGAAGGCGTGGCCGCTCGAGCACCTCCCCGCGCGGGTGGCGTTCGACCACGCCAACGCGGAGATCGCCACCGACGCCGCGGACTCCGCCGCCGTCTGGGAGCTCCTCGACGAGATCGAGGGCCTCGTGGGGCTGGACCTCTTCGAGCCCGCCGACTCGGGCTTCGCGTGGTGGCCGGCGGGCACCGCGGAGGAGCACTCCGTCGCGCCGGGTCGGATCCGGGTGCTTCGACTCGCGGGTCGCTGGCGGGGCCAGCCCCTGAGCGCCGCGGCTCCGTGGTCCCGCGAGGGAGACTTCGGCGCGCTGGCCGAGGGCGAACGCTTCTCCCGCTTCCTCGAGCGGCACCGACGCCTCGACGCCGGCCTGCTCATCTTCCCCGAGCTGGCGCCGCTGCGGCTGGCGGACGGAGAGCACCCGTGGCAGACGGTCGTGACGCACGAGCTCCTGCACGTGCTCGGCGCGGGGCACACCTACAGGATCCCGTCGCCGATGGGTCCGCGCATGCGCACGCCGCGTCCGTCGGCCGAGGACGTAGCCTATCTGGAGCTCTCCCGCGCCCTGGTCGAGGCGGCCTTCGCGATCGACCCGACGCACGGCATCGTGCCTTCCATCGCGGGTGAGCGCCGGATCCTCCTCGGCGACACGTGGCTTCCGCGCCTCGGGGGCTGAGCGGCGGACTCAGGGGGTCGAGCGGGACTCCGCGTGGCTGTCGAGCCCGACGATGCGGAGAAGCCGGAGCGCGTTGCGACTGGTGGCCAGACCCGGCCGCAGGCGGTAGTCGAAGGTGAGCACTTCCCCGCCGGAGTCGTCCACGTGCTCCCGGAAGTGCACCTTCGTCGAGGCACGATCGAGCACGTCCTCCTCGTGGAGCGCCAGGTCGTGCGTGGTCACGGCGCCCACGGCGTTCGCGTCGAGCAGGTGCCGGATGATACGCCGGGCGGCCACCCGGCGCTCCTCGGAGTTGGTCCCCTGCAGCACCTCGTCGATCAGGTACAGGAGCGCGCGTCCGTCGTCCGCGTCGGCCGCGTCGACGAGCGCCTTCAGCCGGAGCAGCTCGGCCATGAAGAGGGAGACGCCACCGGTGATCGAGTCGTGGATCCGCATCGAGGTGAACGTCCGCAACGGGGTGAGCTCGGCGTCCGCGGCGCAGACGACCGAGCCCGCCTGCCCCATCACCGCGGCCAGCCCGATCGAGCGCAGGAGCGTGCTCTTGCCCGACATGTTCGAGCCGGTCACGAGGAGGAACCGGCCGGGCGGGTCGAGTCGGACGTCGCTGGGGCGTCGCACGTCGTCTCCGAGGAGCGGGTGACCGAGCGCGGTGGCGGAGAGTCGGGGCTCGCCGGACACCGGACGCGGAAAGGCCCACGCCGGCTGGTCCCATGCCAGCGTGGCGAGCGCCGACAGCGCCTCCAGCTCACCCAGCGCCTCGAACCAGCCCTCGATCGAGGGGCCGGCCCGGCGGCGCCAGCGGTCGAGACCGACGGCCACGTGCACGTCCCACAGCAGCACGACCGCCACGATCTGGTGCACCATGGATCCCTGCGAGTCGGCCAGGTCGAGCCATCGCTCGAGCGCCCGGATCTCCACGGAGGCCCGTAGCCCCGCCCCGTCCCGGAGCCGCGCCTGCAGGCTCCGCACCGTGGCCTCCTCCACGTCGAGCGTCTCCCACGCCGCGAAGAGGGCGTGGTGGCGCCTCAGGCCGGGCGCTCGCGCGCCCGCACGCCCGAACCAGGAGCCGAACGCCCGTCCCCAGCGCACCGCCAGCACGCCCTGCCCCAGGAGGGGGACCAGCCAGACGAGCACCGACGTACCCGTCGTGAAGAACCACCACCCGAAGAGCGCCAGCGTGACGACGGGAGCCACGCGGGCCACGGGGACGGCCCAGCCGGGGACGCCGTGCGGGCCGAAGATCGACGACCCGTTCGCCCAGTCGACGAAGCCCCGCCAGCGAGCTCGGTCGACGCGGTCGATCAGGAGCGCTTCGCCCGCGAGGCGCTCCCGACCCTCCGCCTCTTCGGCGAGCGCCCGCACCGCCGACTGCCGCCGCTGGACCTCCCGGGGGGCCGCCGGCTCCAGCAGCCATCGGCGGAGCGTCTCGGTGCCGGTCGGCGTGGGCGTCGGACCGAGCAGAGCGCGTACGGAAGCGGGGCCGAAGACGTCGAGATCACGCGCGTAGGGATGGTCCTCGGCGGCGGCGGCGGGATCGAGGAGCGGATCGGCGTAGCCGATCGACTCCAGCTCTTCGGCCAGGCCTTCCCAGTCGCGGGCCAGACGGTGGAGCCCGAGCCGGGCCAGGGCCGCGCCGACACGGGCCCGCCGGAGCCGGCGGCGAAGCTCGCGATGGCGAACGACCAGCGCGACGAAGCCCGCGAAGGCCACCCCGGCGACCACCAGGCCGACGACGGGCGGGAGCGGGACCTCGTCGTACAGGACCGCGGCCACGGTGCCCACCACGAAGGTGAGCAGCCGTGCGATCTCGACCCGGCGGGCGGTGAGCTCGAGCGCGGCGGCCTCCCGCCCGCGGAGGTCGGCGGTGGCCTGATACGCCTCCCGCGGAGACACGGACGGGTGGCTCCCGCCCTCCGGATTGCTCAGACTATCGCGCCCCCGAACCGCCACAACGCCCCCATGGCTCCGAATCGACCTCCTCTTCCCGCGGACGCAAGAAGGTACCTCGTCGGACCGGGGGCCGCGTGAGGATCGTCGCCGGCCGCCACGCCGGGCGGCACCTCACCTCTCCGGGGCGAAAGGTGCGCCCCACGCCCGAAGACGTGCGGGCCCGGGCGCTCGACCTCGTGGCCGACGTTCCCGAGGCGGCTCGCGTCCTCGACCTCTTCGCCGGCTCCGGCGCGGTCGGGCTCGAGGCCCTGTCCCGGGGGGCGCGCTCGGCCGACTTCGTCGAGAACGGCGCGGTCGCCCTGCACGCGCTCAAGGCCAACGTGGCGGCGCTCCGCGTGGGCAAGCGCACCCGCATCTTCAAGAAGGACGTCGTGCCCTGGATCGAAGGGCTCGAGCCGGGGACCTACGACGTGGCGTACGTGGATCCGCCGTACGGCTCGCGGAAGCTGGACCGCGTCGTGGAACGCTGGCTCGAGGTGCCCTTTGCCCGCGTGCTGATCCTCGAGCACGACAAGGCGCACCCCCTCCCCGACGGCGCACGCGGCAAGCGGTACGACTTCGCGGGCCCGACGCGCCTGACCGTCCTGCGTGGCTGAGGGACCGCGCCCGGTGCCACAGCCACGCA
>CALJLC010000194.1 GCA_937982605.1 uncultured Gemmatimonadales bacterium
CCGGATGATGTCCTTTACCAGGCGGTGACGGATGACGTCCTTCGTATCGAGGTAGATCACTTCGATCCCGTCGATGCCACCCAGGATCTCCTCGACCTCCAGCAGACCGGAGTTCGACTGGCTGGGCAGATCGATCTGCGTCTTGTCCCCGGTGATGACGACCCTCGAATTCAGCCCGAGCCGGGTCAGGAACATCTTCATCTGCGCACGCGTGGCGTTCTGGGCCTCGTCGAGGATCACGAACGCGTCGGAGAGCGTGCGCCCACGCATGTACGCGAGCGGCGCGATCTCGATCGTCGAGTCCTCGAGCGCGCGCTGGACGCGCTCGTGCGGCATCATGTCCTCCAGCGCGTCGTAGAGCGGCCGAAGATACGGATCGACCTTCTCCTGCAGGTCTCCGGGAAGGAAGCCGAGGTTCTCTCCGGCCTCGACCGCCGGTCGGGCCAGGATGATCCGCTTCACGCGCTTCTTGTAGAGCGCGTCCACGGCGGCGGCCACCGCGAGGTAGGTCTTCCCCGTCCCCGCGGGCCCGATGCCGATCACGACGTCGTTCGCGCGGATCGAGTTGATGTACGTGCGCTGCCCGTCGGACTTCGGCACGATCACACGGCGCGAGCCCGGCAGCGCGATGCGGACCTCGTCGTCCGGGTGGACGATGCCGGCCTCGCCGAGCGCCTCGACGCCGTCGGCGAAGCGCGCGATGTCGGTGGTGTCGAAGGGAGCACGCAGGCGCGCCAGCTCGATCATGTGCTGAACGACCGGAACGGCCCGCTCGACGCCCGCCAGGTCACCGGTGATCACGAGGTGGTTTCCGCGCAGGACCAGGCGCACGGAGAAGAGCCTGCTCACCTCGTGCATGTTCCGGTCGTTGACGCCGGCCAGCATCAGAGGGTCGGCCCCCTCGGTGTCGAGTCGGTGCTCGACCATCGTGTCGCCCTTCGTCACGCAAACTCCCGGGAGCGGTCAGGCCCCCCGTTCAGAGCTCCTACGCACCTCGCCCCGCGACGTCCGGGCCCAGCCGCAGCCCGAGCGCCTCGAGCTCGGCGGCGCCCACCGAAGTCGGCGCCCCCTCGAAGAGCCCGCGGGCCGCGGTCGTCTTCGGGAAGGCGATCACGTCGCGGAGGCTCTGTGAGCCCGTGAAACGCTGAACGATACGATCCATACCCAACGCAATGCCACCATGCGGAGGAGCGCCCGCCGAGAGCGCGCCGAGGAGGAAGCCGAACTTCTCCTCGATCTCCGTGTCGGTCAGCCCGAGCACCCGCAAGACCCGCCGCTGCAGCTCGGGGTCGTGGATACGGATGCTCCCCGAGCCGAACTCGGTGCCGTTGTACACCAGATCGTACGCGGTGCCCCGCACCCGGGCGGGGTCGGTCTCGATGAGATCCAGGTCGTCCACGTGCGGCATGACGAACGGGTGATGGCTGGCCACCAGCTCGCCGTCCTCCTCGAGGTAGACGGGGAAGTCCGTCACCCAGAGCCACGCATGCTCGCGCACCCGCGGCAGCTCCGCCACGACGGCCACCTCGTCGCGCACCGCCGCCAGGACGGGAGAGGTGAGCGCATCCGGCCCCGCCGCCACCAGGGCGAGGTCCCCGACCTCCAGGCCCATCGCGTCGGCGTCGGTCGGCTCCAGGAACTTGCCCAGCGGACCGGAAGTCCCGTCCTCGGAGCGCTTCGCCCACAGGAGCCCCGGCGCGCCCGCGGCCTTCGCCACGGCCTCGATCGACTCGATCTGCCTGCGCGAGAGCCGGGCGCCGTCCGGGATGCGAACGCCGCGCACCCGTCCGCCGGCATCCACCTGGCTGCGGATGATCCCGAAGTCGACTCCGGCGGTCGCGTCGGTCCAGTCCTCGAGCTCCAGCTCGAAGCGCAGATCCGGCCGATCCGACCCGTAGCGCTCCATCGCCTCCGCCCAGGTCAGCCGCGGGAACGGCAGCGGGGCGTCGATCCCGGCCACGTCGGCCAGCGACGCCATGAGACCCTGGATCCACACCAGGATGTCCTCGACGTCGATGAACGAGGCTTCGACGTCGATCTGCGTGAACTCCGGCTGCCGATCGGCGCGCAGGTCCTCGTCGCGAAAGCAGCGCGCGATCTGGAAGTAGCGATCGAAGCCCGCCACCATCAGGATCTGCTTGTAGAGCTGCGGGCTCTGCGGAAGGGCGTAGAACTCCCCGTGGTGCACGCGGCTCGGCACCAGGTAGTCGCGCGCACCTTCGGGCGTCGCCTTGGTCAGGATCGGGGTCTCGACCTCGAGGAAGCCGTGCCGGTCCATGTAGTTGCGGACCTCGAGGACGAGCCGGTGCCGCAGCGCCAGATTTCGCTGCAGCTCGCTCCTGCGAAGGTCGAGCGCGCGGTGCCTGAGACGGAGCTCCTCGGCCGGGAGCTCGTCCTCCGGGGCCCGGTAGACCGGAATCTCGGGCGTGCGGGCCTTCGAGAGGCGCCGCACCGTACGCGCACGGAACTCGACGTCGCCGGTGGCCCGATCCGCGTTGCGGTTGCCCTCGGGACGCAGCGCCACGACGCCTTCCACGAGGATGACGTCCTCGTGGCCGATCTCCTGGGCGTGCGCCATCGACGCCTCGTCGGTCCACTCCGGCCCGAGCGACACCTGCACCAGGCCACTCCGGTCCCGCAGGTCGAGGAACAGCAGGCCGCCCAGATCGCGCCGGCGGTGGACCCACCCGGCCAGCGTGGCCTCGGTGCCGTCGTCGGACGCGCGCAGCCCGCCGACCATCCGGGTGCGGAGCTCGGTCTTCTCGATCGCGGTGCCTTCCGTGGTGTCCTTCGCCATCAGGCGGGTCCTTTCGTCTCGTCGGGTGGGTCCGGGGATCCGGCGGCGGAGAGGGCGAGATACCCGCTCAGCAGGCCGATGACGTCGGCCATCCAGTCGAGCGGGTCCGGAGACCGACCCGGGACGAACGACTGGTGCCACTCGTCACTGAGCGCGTAGAGCGCACCGATCGCCAACAGCAGGAGGTGGGGCACTGCCCGGCGCGAGCGTCGGCGACCGAGCGCCAGGAGGAGGCCCAGAACCGCATAGAGGGTGAAGTGCCCGAGCTTGTCACCGAAGGGAATCCCGCCCGGGCCCGGAAGGTCGGGCAGCGAGCTGAGGAGGAAGAGGACGCCGGCCCACGCGGCCGCGGGGCCCCAGGCCCTGATCCGGTCCGCCATAACCTGGTTCCGTCGGTCGTGGGTCGAACCGGCTGTGGGTACGAGGCCCGGGAAACGGCCGCTAAGTTAACAGTCGGCCGAAGAGGTCCGGTACCCCGCTCCCCCGGCCGTACCCCGCGCTCCAAACCATGCCCGCACCCGACCGCACCGACCTGCTCTCCCTGACGCCCGACGAGCTGCGCGCCACGCTCGCGGAGCACTTCGGCGCGCGGGGCCAGCCGGCGTACCGGTCCGATCAGGTGCGCCGGGCTCTGCACGAACGGATGGTGACGGGCTTCGACGCCATGACGGACCTGCCGGCCGCCGAGCGGCGCGCCCTGGCCGAGGTCTTCCGGATCGCGGAGCCGGTGGCGCAGACGGTCCAGCGCAGCGAGGACGGCACGGTGAAGCACCTCTGGCGGCTCGAAGACGGGGAGCTCGTCGAGTCGGTGCTGATCCCCACCGAGAGCCGGCTCACGCTGTGCATCTCCTCCCAGGCCGGCTGCGCCATGGGCTGCACTTTCTGCGCCACGGGCTGGGGCGGCTTCGACCGGCAGCTCACCGCGGGCGAGATCGTCGGACAGTATCGGGGATCGCGGCGGTGGGCGGAGGAGAACGGGTACGGCGCCATCTCGAACATCGTCTACATGGGCATGGGCGAGCCGCTCGCCAATCGCAAGGCGGTCCACCCCTCCCTGACGCTGCTCAACCACGCGTACGGCGTCGGTGCCCGTCGGATCACGGTCTCGACCGTGGGAGTCGTCCCCGGGATCCTGGAGCTGGCGGAGCGCCCGGAGCAGTTCGGGCTCGCGCTGTCGCTGCACGCCCCCGTGACGGAGCTGCGCGCGGAGCTCATCCCCCTGGAGCGGCGCCATCCGCTTCCGGAGCTCGTCGAGGCCCTCGAAGCCTTCGACGCGGGAGGAGGCCGGCGGATCACCTTCGAGTACACGATGATCCGCGACGTGAACGACGATCCGCTCCTCATCGCGCCGCTCGCCGACCTCGCGCTGCAGGTCCGGGCGTTCGTGAACCTGATCCCGTTCAATCCGATCCCGTACCGGGAGTGGGAGCCTTCGACGCCGGCGCGGCTCGCCGACTTCGCCGCGGGGCTCGAGGCCCGGGGCGTGCCCGTGGCGATCCGGGAGACGCGCGGGCGCGACATCGACGCCGCGTGCGGCCAGCTCCGGGGACACACGCTCGTTCAGATCGCGGGGCGCACCCGCGGGGCCGCGGCCGTCGAGAGCTGACGAGCGCGGCCGGGGGTCGGGACGTCAGGAGATCCCGCGCCCGATCCGGTTCCAGCGGACTTCGCGCAGCGCGGGGAAGGGCCGGTACGAGTCCTTGTTGTACGAGTAGTACGTGAAGACCGCCCGGCCCTCGAGACGCCACCCCTCCAGCAGGCCCCAGTAGCGCGAGTCGAGGCTGTGCTCCCGGTTGTCCCCGAGCATGAAGTACCGATCCTCGGGCACGACGATCGGCCCCCAGTTGTCCCGGGTAGGCGCGTACGTGCGGGGATCTCGGCCGTTCGCCAGGTAGTCGCGCTGCCACGACATCCACGGATGAACCTCGTCCCCCACGTCGGTGTGGACGGCGTACGGTTCGTCGAGGGCGTCTCCGTTCACGTAGAGGACCCGCTCGCGCATCTCGAGCGTGTCCCCGGGGAGCCCGACGAGCCGCTTGATGAGCATCAGGTCCGGCTCGTGCGGCGGGTCGAAGACCAGAACGTCCCCGCGTCGCGGAGCGGAATAGCCCGGGATGCGCAGCGACGTGCCCGGTACGCGCGACCCGATCGCGAGTCGATTCACCAGGAGCATGTCGCCGACGAGCAGCGTGTCCTCCATCGACCCCGACGTGATCACGAACGTCTGGACGAGGAAGGTCCGCAGGACGAGAAAGAGGACGACCGCGATGGCGATCGACTTCGCCCACTCGAGCGTGCTGTTCCGCTCCTCGTCCGCCGAGGCGCCGCGACGGGCCCGCCGCTCCTCGGCCGCCGCCTTGGTATCCGTCGCGCCGGCTCCCCCCACCGACCGCCCCCTTTCCTGTTTCGCCATCGCTCTCGCGTCGTGTGTCTCGCGCGGTGCGGGTCAGCTCCCCAGCCACCGTCGGGGATCCCAGGCCGGACGGCCGCGAGGCTCGTCCTCCGCGCTCGTCGCCGACTCCGGGCTCCAGCCCCTCCCCAGTACTACGGTGACGTCCACGTAGAGGTTCGGGTCGGGCTCGGAGTGAACGCTATCGATTCCGAGGGTCTCCGCAACGGCCCGGGCGGCGTCGATGCGTCCGGAGCGGTCGACGACCGACGAGGGCCGGCCCTCGTCGAAGGTGTCGGCGTTCCCGAAGTCGACGACGTCGAAGCCGGCGTCCCTGAGGTGCTCGGTGGCGCTCCGGGCCATCCCGGCCACCCCGCCGCCGTTGAGGACCTCCACCCGGACGCGGGACCCCGTCCATGGCTCCACGTTCCGCGCCTGCGTCACCTCCCCGCCCTCGTGTCGCGCGAAGCCGATCCCGAGCGCGAAGCCGGTCACCCCGACGGCCACCGCCCCCGCCAGCCGCACGAGGAGCCCCGGGCGGACGGGCTTGCGTGACCGACCGCGGCCGCGGGACGTCCTGCGCCGGCGGCTCATCCGGCGTCCTCGACGAGCCGGTTCCAGAACTCGGTCGATCGCGCCAGGAGCGGACGGCCGCGTTCCAGGACGTGGGTGAGGCGGGCCCGGGCCACCTCGCGCGTGACCCCGTCCAGCTCGCCCGGCATCCGCGCTCGCAGCGCCGCGCGCCAGTCGGGGAGGAAGGTCCGACCGGGCTCCAGGAAATCGGCGGCGAAGAGCGCCCGCCCGAGGCGTCCGAATCGCGGATCTCCGACCGTGTGCCAGGCGATCGCGGTGAGGAGCGGGCCGTCCTCCACACCCTCGATGCGGAGTCGCTCGGCCGCCGCGGGGCCGTGGAGCAGCGGCCCGGGGAGGCACTGCTCCGCCACCGGGACGCGAGGCCGGAGGCGATCGGGCTCTTCGTCCCGGAGGACGTCGTGGAGGTGTCCGGCCGCCCGCCACCGGACGCGGTCCGTCTCGTCGAGTCCCAGCTCCTCGGCCCACGCGCCGAGGAGTGCCGCCACCCGCGTCAGGTGACCCCGGCGCTCCGGCCCCGCCACCGCCCACGGGGGGAGGTCGCCCGAAGCGGCCGCGGAAACGATCGGATGGAGGGGCACGGCGGGGTCGAAAACGCGGTCCTCGAACCGGTAAACATTTGACGTCACCGCAATGGTATACGGTCGGGGGCGCGGGCTCCAGAGCGCTGTTCGTACCTTGGGGGATGACGATTCGCTGGGATCCCCTCCTGACGCGCGAGCTCGCGCGGGAGCTCGACGAGCGATTCCGGGGAGCACGACTGCGCGCGCTGCGCTTCGACGGGCGCACCCGCGACGCGCTCCTCCTCTTCCGGCGCGCGACGCTGGTGTGGCGTCTGCATCCGGACCGGGGGTATCCGGAGGTCCTCGATCCCCTCGACCCGGACCCCACCGACCACCGCATCCGCGCCCGGGTGCGGCGGGTGCACGCGCCACCGGACGAGCGGCTCCTGTGCATCGAGCTGGCCCCCGAGCGCGGCGGAGCCGGAGCGTCGGGGTGGGAGCTCGTGATCGAGCTCCTCGGCAACCGTCTGAACGCCGTCCTCACGGAGGGGCCGGAGCGGATCGCCCGACACGTCCTGCTCACGCGGGGAGGCAAGCGCGAGGTGCGGGTGGGCCGGAGCTGGACTCCTCCGCCGCCGACGGAACGGGCCGGCGTGACGGGGGAGCTGGACGCCGACGCGTGGATCGAGCGCATCGGGTCGGTTCCACCAGCGGGTCGGGCTCGGGAGCTGACCCGAGGCGTGGCGTGGGTTTCCCCGCTCAACGCCGCCGCCTTCCTCGGCGAAGACCTCGGCCCGGAGGAGGCGGCGCTGCGGGAGGGACACGCGCGGTGGCTCCGCGCGGTCCGCGCCGAGGATCGACGCCCCGTCCTCCTCGACGGACCCCGCGGGCTCCAGCCCTATCCGCTCGAGCTCGCCGGCGCTCCAGGCCGGCCGGTCGCGTCGCTCCTCGAGGCCTTCGCGCGGTGCGCCGAAGAGGACGCCGCCGGGGGCGGGCCGGGTGTGGCCACGGACGTCGGTCCCGTCCTTCTCGAGCGGCTGGAGCGCGCGGTCGCGCACGCGGAGCGACGCAGCGTCCGTCTTCGGGCCGAGCGGGACCGGCAGCCGGATCCGGGCCGGCAGCGCGCGCTCGGTGACCTGCTCCTGGCCCGGTACCGCGACATCCCGCGGGGGGCGTCCGTGGCGGTCGTCCGTGACTTCGAGGGACGGGACGTCGAGCTCACCCTCGACCCCGCCCTCGCGCCGCACGAGAACGCCGGCGCCTACTACGACGCGGCGGCCCGCGCCGAGCGGGCGGCGGAGCGCCTCCCGGGGCTGATCGATGCCGCGGACCGGGAGCGCGACGAGCTCCTCCTCCTGCTGGAGCGGGCTCGGAGAGGCGAAGCCGACTCCGAGGCGATCCGGGCCCGGCTGCCGGCGCCGCCGCCCGGCCGCCGCCGGGGCGACGAGGCCGATCCCCTCCCCTACCGGACCTTCCGCAGCAGCGGCGGCCTCGAGATCCGCGTCGGCCGGGGCGCCAGGCAGAACGACGCGCTCACCTTCCGGCACTCGGCTCCGGACGACGTCTGGCTGCACGCCCGGCATTCGGCGGGCGCGCACGTGGTCCTGCGCTGGCCGGGCCCCGGGAACCCGCCGGCGCGCGACCTCCAGGAGGCGGGGACGCTCGCGGCTCTCCACTCGAAGG
>CALJLC010000195.1 GCA_937982605.1 uncultured Gemmatimonadales bacterium
GTCTCCCGGGACGACCGCGGCAAGAACCCGCATGGATGCTCCTCGAGCGAGAGGGGTGGAGGGTCTTCTACCCGGGCGCCGACGTGCCCGTGGAGGACTTCGCGATGATCCAGAGGAGCCGCGACGCGTCCCTGGTGTGTGTGTCTCTCCCGCCGGGAGCCTCCCTCGGTGACGTGACGCGCACCCTCTCCGCCTTCCGGCCGCACTACGACCGGGCGCGCCCCTACTCGGTGGCCTTCGGTGGGGGCACCGCGGTCACGCTGGAGGGGGAGATCCAGGAGTCGCCCTTCGAGTCGGTGGCCTTCTACCCCGACTGCCGTTCGCTGCGGGCGGCGGTTTCGCCCGGCTCGCCCACCGCCACCTCGTCCGCACCGGGAGCCGCCTGATGGAAGCACCGACCGGAACACGCCTCGAGCGCGCGGCGCTGCTGGCGCTCGTCGCGTTCACCGTCCTCGCCGTGCTCGGCTACGGCGTCTTCGCGCTACGCCCCCAGAATCTGACGCGCGTCCCGTACGGGCCCGAGTTCTTCGCGATCTCGTTCCGCTTCTTCGCTCAGCTCCACATCCTGCTGTGCGCGGCGGCCCTCTTCACCGTCCTCCTCCGCCGAACGGGGCTCCGCTGGCTCCCGGCCATGCTGGCCGTGGGGGGGGTGTCGTTCGTGGCCGAGCACCTCGGGACCGGCTACGGCGTCCCCTTCGGCGGCTACGCCTACACGACGCTCCTCGGCCCCCGGATCGGGCCGCGCGTGCCGGCCCTGATTCCGCTGAGCTGGTTCCTGATGTCCCTGCCCGCCTGGATACTCGCCCGCGAGGTCTTCCCGGACCGTCGGCTCGGTCGCGTGACGCTCGCGGCGCTCGGCCTCGTGCTCTGGGATCTGGCGCTCGACCCGGCCATGAGCGCCCTCACGAACTACTGGGTGTGGGAGGAGACCGGCCCCTACTACGGCATGCCCTGGCTCAACCTCGTCGGGTGGTTCGTGACGGGCCTCGCGCTCATGGGGGTCCTCGAGGTCCTCGCCCGAGACGGCCGCTTCGACCCCCTGCCCGTCCCCTGGCTGCTGGCCTACTACGGGACCGTTCTGCTCATGCCGCTCGGCATGCTCGTGGCGGCCGCCTCCTGGCTCGGCGTCGCGACGACGCTCGGGGCGTACGCCGTCGTCGGCTCCGTGGCGATGGGGCTCCGGGGCCGCGCCAGGGCCCCGCGGATGGAAGGCGCCGCGGCGGCACCCAGCCCGGTGACGGTCCCATGATCGGCTCACTGACGGCCCGAGCCGTCGCTCCGCGCGGGACGGCGGTCGAGGAAGACCCGCTGCGCCGGGCCCTGGGCGACCTGGTCGGCCGGATGGTCGAGCGGGGGCTCCCCGCCCCCACCCTCCAGGGGAAGCTCCTGCGGCCCCGTCTGGCGGTCGCGATGGTGCCGACGTCCGCGCACGGGCGCATCGACGCACGGTTCTGGAGCGGTGCGCTGGCCATCCAGATGGCCCACGAGGCGTCGCTGCTGCACGACGACGTCATCGACCGGGCCTCCGAGCGCCGCGGGCGTCCGACACTCGCCGCCACGCACGGTACCGCGGCCGCGCTCGTGACCGGAGACCACTACCTCACCGCGTCGTACCGACTGGCGGTCGAGTCCGGATCGTTCGAGTTCGTGACCCGCTTTACCGAGGCGGTGGAGCGGACCGTGGCCGGGGAGATCGCGCAGCAGTCGCGGGCGGGGCAGGCGCTCGGCCTCGGGGACTACGACGAGATCGTCAACGGCAAGTCGGGCGAGCTCTTCGGCGCCGCGGCGGTGCTCGGCGGAGCGGTCCTCGGCCTCCCCGAGACGGAGCTGCGGCACTGCCTCGGCTGCAGCTTCGGCAACCTCTACCAGCGCATCGACGACCTGCTCGACTACTGCGCCGCCCTCGAGACCGGCAAGCCGCCGCTGCAGGACTACCGCCAGGGCAAGTGGAGCTGGATCCTGGAGCTGGCCGGCATCGACGCCTTCGACCTCGAGGAGGACGAGGTCGTGCATCGGCTCTTCACGCCGCGCAGCGGGCGCCCGTCGCCCGCTCGCCGCGCTCTCGAGATCCTCCGCGATCGGCAGCGGCTGCTCCTCCACCACGCCCCCCGGGTCGGCGTCGACGAAGACGCCGTCCGCAGTATCCTCGCGCGGTGTGTCGAGACGGCCGAGCGCGGTGTGGCGACCCAGGAGCACCGGCTCTCCGGCGGCGACATCTCCGGCGGGCGCCGCGCCGCGGCCCCGGCGGCTGCCACGACGACTTCCGCCGCCGGGGACGCCGGAGCGTGCGCCGGTTGCGGTCCGACCGTCGACCCCGACGCCCTCGAGGCCGTGCGGCTCCGGGCCGTGGCGCTGGGCGGACCGCGGGAGTGGGTCCGCTACTTCGGTGAGCACGCCCGAACCTTCCGGCTGGCGGCGAGGCTCTTCCCCCCGCGGGAGGCCGGACTCGTCTCGGGCCTGTACGCGTGGTGCCGATTCACGGACGATCTGGTCGACGATCCCGACGACGGCGCCGCGCCGCCTCTCCTGGCCCGCCGACTCGCGGCGTGGCGGCATCTATCCCTCCGCGCCTTCGACGGCGAGCCGACCGGGATCCCGCTCCTCGACACGGTCATGACACAGGCGGCCGAGCGCGGCGTGGCCCGTCTCTACCCCGAGGCGCTCCTCGACGGAGTGCGGATGGACCTCGAGCCCCGCGACTACGAGACGTGGGCCGAGCTCGAGCACTACACCTTCGGGGTGGCGGGCGCGGTCGGGGGGTGGATGACGCAGCTCTTCGGGCTCTCGGACCCCGACCTCCTCGACCGGGCGCACGCGCTCGGCCACGGGATGCAGCTCACCAACATCGCACGGGACGTCGGCGAAGACCTGGCGAGAGGGCGGGTGTACCTCCCCACCGAGCTGCTCGCTCGACACGGACTCGATCGCGACGCGAGGCTCGAACTGGCGCGCGCCGACGGACAGACAACCGAGGCCGACCGCGGTGCGGGAGCTCCTCGCGCGTGCCGACCTCCATTACGAGCGGGCCTGGCCGGGCATCCGCGCCCTGCCCCCCTTCTTCCGACGGCCCGTGGCGGCCGCGGCGTCCGCGTACCGCGGCATCCACCACGAGATCCGGCGCAACGACTTCGACAACCTCACCCGGCGCGCGCACACGTCGACCGCGCGGAAGGTCTTCCTGGCCGGCTCCGGGCTCCTCGACGCCGAGCGGACCCGATGACCGCCCCGAAGCGGGACGGTCGGCGCGCGATCGTGATCGGGAGCGGCTTCGGCGGCCTCTCCATCGCCATCCGTCTGCAGGCGGCCGGGATCGACGTGACGCTCCTCGAGAAGCGGGAGAAGCTCGGTGGCCGGGCGTACCAGCTGAAGGACCGGGGCTACACCTTCGACATGGGGCCCAGCCTGATCACCGCCCCGGAGATCATCGACTCGATCTTCCGGGCGGGAGGCAGGCGCTTCACCGACTACGTGGACCTCGTTCCGCTCGATCCGTACTACCGGATCTACTTCCACGACGGCACCCACATCGACTACGTGGGCGACGCCGAGCGGATGAAGGAGCAGATGGCGCGCTTCGACCGCCGGGACGCGGAGAATCTGGACCGCTTCCTCGATCGCACGCGCCCCATCTACGATGCGATCATCGCGGACCGACTCGGGTCCCGGCCGTTCGACACGCTGGAGTCGATGGTGCGCTTCATGCCGACCGTCTTCCGACTCGGCGCCTTCCTCCCGGTCACGACGTTCGTGAACCGCTTCTTCCGGGACTTCCGCCACCGCTTCATCTTCTCCTTCCATCCGCTCTTCGTGGGCGGCAACCCGTTCCGGACGCCCTCGATCTACCTGATGATCCCGTACCTCGAGCGAGAGGGCGGGGTCTGGTTCACCCGCGGCGGGATGTACTCCGTGGTCGAGGCGATGGCGACGCTCTTCACCGAGCTCGGAGGCCGGGTGCGGACCGACGCGGAGGTCGAGCGCATCGTCGTCGAGGACGGGCGCGCCACGGGCGTGATCGTCGACGGGCGACGCGTCGACGCCGACCTGGTGGTGAGCAACGCCGATCCCGGGCACACCTATCGACACCTCGTCGAGCCCGAGCACCGGAAGCACTGGAGCGATCGCCGCCTGGACCGCCAGGAGTGGGCCATGAGCTGCGTCCTGCTCTACATCGGCGCCCGGCGCCAGTACCCGCAGCTCGAGCACCACACGCTCATCCTCACCGAGCGGTACCAGGGGCTGCTGAAGGACATCTTCGACGAGAAGGTGCTCCCCGACGATTTCTCGATGTACCTGCATGCGCCCACGCGGACCGACCCGTCGATGGCGCCGGAGGGGTGCGAGAGCATGTACGTCCTCGTGCCGGTGGCGAACAACCGCTCCGGCATCGACTGGTCGACCGTCGGTCCGGACTTCGCGGACCGGGTCATGGAGTATCTCGAGGAGTGGGGGCTGGAAGGACTCCGGGAAGCGACGGAGGTGCTCCACGTCTTCACCCCCGACGAGTTCGCGTCGGAGCTCAACGCCACCTGGGGTAACGCCTTCGCGATCGAGCCGAAGCTCTTCCAGACGGCGTGGTTCCGCCCGCAGAACCGGAGCGAGGACGTCGACGGCCTCTACCTCGTCGGCGCCGGTACCCATCCGGGCGCCGGCGTGCCGGGGGTCATGCTGAGCGCCGAGACGACCTACGGCTGCATCGCGGAGGACCTTGGACTGCCCGATCAGTGGGACTGGGCGGAGCCGGCGTCGGTGGCGCTCGCGCCCGAGCTGGAGCCCCGGATCGTGCGCTCGCTCGACCCGGCCGACTACTCCATCCGGCCGAGCTGAAAGCGGAGCGAGTCCTCCACACCCTCGTAAAAGAACTCGAAGCCCGCGTCGAGCGCCTTCCTCGGCACGACGCGCTGGCCCCAGAGCAGCGCCTCGGTGCCGAGCTCCCCGAACGCGGCCTTCACCGCGAGCGCCGGAACGGGCACGACCGTGGGGCGCCCGAGCGCGCGCCCGAGCGCCGACGTGAACACCGAGTTCGTCACCGGGTTCTCCGCGGTCGCGTTGACCGGCCCACGCAGCGACTCGTCGTACAGCGCGTGGAGGAAGACCCCCGTGGCGTCGTCCAGGTCGATCCAGCTGATGTACTGCTTGCCCGATCCCAACCGGCCGCCGGCGCCCATCTTGAAGGGGAGCAGCATCTGCCCGAGGGCGCCGCCCTGGGGCGACAGCACCACGCCCAGCCGGAGGTTCACCACCCGAATCCCCGCCCGCTCCGCGGGCCGCGTGGCACCCTCCCAGGCACGGCACACTTCGGCGAGGAAGCCGCGGCCACCGGGGTCGCCCTCGGTGACCACGTCGTCGCCCCGGTCGCCGTAGAAGCCGACGGCGGAGGCCGACACCAGAACGCGGGGTCCGTCGCGCATGCCCGCGAGGGTGCGGGAGAGGAGCTCGGTGCCGCGCACCCGGCTCTGCTTGATGGCGCGTTTCCGGGCCTCGTTCCAACGGCTCCCGGCGATGGAGGTCCCGGCGAGGTGGACGACCGCGTCGATCCCGGCCAGGTCGTCCGGATTCAGCACACCCGCCGCCGGATTCCAGAAGATCGAGCCCTCGCCGAGCTTGCGGCTGTCCCGGACCACCGTCACGACCTCGTGGCCGCCGGTGGTCAGGAAGTGACGGAGCGCCGAGCCGACGAGGCCCGACGACCCGGTGATCGCCACCCGGAGCCGGGGCCGCCCGGCGTATCGGGCGTGACGGGCCAGGTCCGTGAAGAGGCGCCGGTACCGGAAGCGGAAGAGACGGTCGAGCTCACGCCGGATGAACGCCGGGCCGAGCGCGGCGCCGGCCGCCCCCAGGGGCGCCTCGAGGTCGATCTCGTCCTGCGCCACGGTGCCGCCGCCGTCCCGAGGCAGGAAGGTGTGGGTGTGGACCCAGCTCTTGAGCGGCCCGCTCACCTGCTCGTCGCGGAACTGGCGCCCGTACACGTAGTCCCGGTGCCGGAGGTCCCACCGGAAGCTGGTCGGGCCGCGCTTGATGCGCAGGCTGATCTGTCCCCCGTCCTCGATGCCGCCCGAGCGGTGCAGGACCTCGACGTCGCCCCACGGCGGCGTCAGCCGCTCGAGGGCGCCGGGGCGCTCGTGCCAGTCGAAGACGTGTCCGGGGGTGTGGTCGGGGAGCTCGGTGCGATAGGTGAACCGCATGTGCGATCGCGAGAGGGATCGGGGGGGAAACGGCACCGTCGGCTACCCCTGATCTTCCTCTTCGCGCCGCCCCGACGCAAATGTCGGCGGGCCCGGATCCGCTCCGTGCCGCTCAGCCTCCGGCGCCGAAGAGCAGCAGCGCCGCCAGCGACGGAGCGAGCTGGACCGTCAGGTTGTCCAGTCCGTGGTTGCTGACCCCCTCGACGACGGCCGCCACGGCTCCGCACGCCAGCCCCCCCCACCACGGCGCGCCTCCCACGCCGGAGAGCGCGATCGAGGAGCCGAGCGAGGCGACCACGAAGACCGCGGCCGACCCTTCCCAACTGCGCGTGGCCGGGACACCGGCCAGCGACGGCACGCGGTACCGATGGCGGCCCCACCGCGCCCCGACGGGCTCGCCGACCGCGTCTCCCCACCCGGCGGCCAGGTACCCCACCGAGGCGTACGGACCGGCAACGAGCGCGGAGGCCAGTCCACCGACGGCCGTCGTGACGAGCGGCACGACGATGAAGAGCGTCCGGTGGGGCCGGTCCCGCTCCCGGGCCAGCGCCTCGTAGAACGGCTCCCCTTCGCCCCGGACGACGGCGAAGAGCACGAGCGCGGCGATCGCGGTCCCGAAGACGATCGTGCCGGGGAGCGCGAGCACGGCATGCACGCCCGCCGCCGTGGTGAAGATCACGAAGTGGAAGAGCTTGCGCGTATAGGCGACCTGCACGCCGCGCGCGCGCAGCCGCGCCGCCCACGCGGCCCCCGCCCCGCCGACGACCGCGGCGACGACGACCGCGGCGAGCGCCGTGACCGGGTCGGGAAGGAGGAGGGCCGCGAGCGCGGCGAGGCCGTCCCTCACGACTTCGTGGCGAACCCGGTGCGCGTCATCTTGCCCCACCCTTCGACGCCCCGGATGGCCGAGATCGTGCCCCTGAGCCGCCACCAGGCGTTGAGCTGCCGGTACCCGAAGTTCTCCACGAGCGCGAGCACGAAGAGGCGCACGAGGTCGCTCCGGCGCGGATAACGGCGGAAGGTCAGCTCCTCCATGGCGACGGCCGCGAGCGAGAGCACGCCCCCGAGCACGATCGCCACCGAGAGGAAGGCGAAGATGAAGGCCGGGGAAGCGCGTCCCGCGATCACGGTGGCCAGGAAGGCGCCATACCCCGCCAGCTCGATGACCGGACCCATCATCTCCAGGAAGAAGAAGTACGGGAAGGCGAGCATGCCTGCGCGGCCGTACGCGGGGTTGAAGAGCATGACCCGGTGCCTCATGAGCGACTGGATCAGGCCGCGCTGCCAGCGGTCCCGCTGGCGTCCGAGCACCGCGACCGACTCGGGGCACTCCGTCCACGCCACCGGATCGGGGACGAAGGCGATCCGGTAGGGCAGCCGCTTCTGCCGGTGCCACCGGTGCAGTCGCACGATCAGCTCCATGTCCTCGCCCACCGTGTCGGTGGCGTAGCCGCCGACGGCCACGACCGGCTCCCGGCGGAAGATCCCGAACGCGCCCGAGATGACGAGCGTGGCGTTGAGCGCGCCCCATCCCATCCGGCTGGCCAGGAAGGCGCGCAGGTACTCGAGCACCTGGAGCTGGGCGAGGAAGTTCCGGGGCAGCCGGATCTCCGTCACGCGGCCGTCCTCGACCACGCACCCGTTCGCGATGCGGAGCACGCCGCCGACCGCGATCGTGCGATCGTCGAGAAGGAACGGGCGTCCGATGCGGTTGAGCGCGTCGGGCTCGATGATCGAGTCCGCGTCCATGGCGCAGAAGAGCGGCGTGCGGCAGAAGTTGATGCCCACGTTGAGGGCGTCGGCCTTCCCGCCGTTCTCCTTGTCGACCAGCCAGAGATTCGGATGCCGTCGGGAACGGTAGACGCCGCGCACCTCCTCCGTCTCCAGGTCACCGGTGGGCAGCCGATCCGCCGGGTGGAGGTTGCACGCTTCGCGGAGGCGGGCGACGGTCCCGTCCGAGGATCCGTCGTTCACGACGATGATCTCGATCTCGGGGTACTCGAGCGTCATGAGCGAGCGTACCGACTCGACGCAGGTCGCCTCCTCGTTGTACGCCGGGGCGATCAGCGTCACCGGAGGGGCCCACGACTAGCTGACCACCTCCACCGAATCGATGGATCGCAGCGCGATCGAGAGCCGCCGGAGGACGCCGAAGGCGAGGAACGTCGTGGCCAGGTAGACTCCGTTGAGGAGCACGAAGTAGACGAGCACCGCGTGGTTGAAGAACCACACGACGGTCCACAGCGCCTCGCTCATGCGCCTTCCATGCCGAGCACCTGGCCGATCAGCGCGCGGTAACGCGGCTCCCGCGCGGCCAGATCGGTCACGAGCTTCTTGCCCCCCACCGCGAGGAGGGCACCCGCGGCCCGGGCGCTCACCCAGGGCGAGGGGTCGTCCAGGCCGGCGCGCAGCGTCCCGACGATGGCCTCGTCCCCGATGACGCCGAGCACCTGCATCGCGTAGGCGCGCACGGCGAACTCCCCGGATCGCGTCAGCGGCAGCACCGCGGAGACGTGGTCCGGCCTGCCGACCTCGCGGAGCAGTCGGAGGAGCTCGATCCGAAGGTCGAGATCGTCCACATCGGGCAGCACGGCCACCGCCACGTCCGCGGCGCGCGGCTCGAGCTGGATGCGCAGGGCGATCGCGAACACGGTGCGCAGCCAAGCCGGACGGGACGCATCTGCGAGCCCTTCCCTCAGCGCCTCGGAAACCACCGGCCCCACCTCGGCGAGCATCGACCCGAGGAAGCTCGGCTCCCACCCGTCGAAGCGGCCCACGTGGTCCAGGAGCGCCTGCGCGTGCGCCGAGTAGCGCGCGTCCGCGAGCGCCCGCAGTGCCACGATGGCGACGCTCCGGCTCGGATCGTCGAGGGCCGCCACCACCTCGGACTCGTAGCGCGGCAGGCCGAGGGCGCCGAGGGTCTGCACGGACCTCAGACGTACCTCGGCCCGCCGGTGCCGAGCCCGCTTCGCGATCTCCTCCAGGTACGGCTCGGCCAGCGTGCGCAACGTCTCCAGCTCGTCTCCACGGACGCGTTGCGAGTAGTCGAGGATGAAGTTGACGAAGTAGAGCCGGTACCGATCCGGAACGGTGGCGTGCACGGCCTCGACGGCGGCGGGGTCCGTCAGGGCGGCCAGGACCGGCGCTTCCCAGCTCGCCACGAGGCGGGTCCAGAGTCGCTCACGCCGTTCGTAGGCGATGCGCAGCACGACCGAGTAGGCCGTGAGCAGGAGCGTGAGGAGAAAGAGGACGCCGACGGCGACGCTGAGCGCCACCATCGCCCCCTGCGTGAGCTCGTAGGACACCGTCTACAGCGCGGTGGCCGATCGACCGCGGCGGAGCAGCCGCCACACCCGCGCCGAGAGCTCGACGGGAGAAAAGGGTTTGAGCACGTAGTCGTCGGCCCCGAGCTGGAAGCCCCGCACGACGTCGGCCTCGCTGCCCATGGAGGTCAGCATGACGATCGGGATCGCCGAGAGGGCCGGGGTGCGCCGGAGGCGCTCGAGCACCTCGAAACCGTCCATGCCCGGCATCTTGACGTCGAGGATGACCATGTCGGGCGGGTTCTCGAGCGCCGACTCGTAGGCCTCGCGCCCGTTGGCGCAGTGCGTGATCTCGAGCCCCTCCTTGCGGAGCCGGTGCGTGAGGATCGTGGCCGAGATCTCGTCGTCTTCGGCCACCAGGATCCGCGTGTCTCCCGTCTCGGCGTCCTCGTCGTGCGCCACGACCCGGTTGTGTCCGGATTCCCCGGCTCGGTAGAGGAGGCGTCGCGCCTCGTCGAGCGCGTCGTCCAGTCCCTCGCCCGGCTCGAGCGCGACGAGGGCCACGGAGGCGGTCAGCCGGAACGTCTCCCCGTCGGGATCGGAGAGCGGGAGCGTGCGGACCGCTTCGAGCGCGGCCTCGCACACACCCTGTACCGCGGGCTCGGCGAGCTCGATGGCTCCCCCGGAGTCGGTCTCGAGCACGACGGCGAACTCGCCGCCGCCGACGTGCGCCACACGGGCACGCTCCGCCGCCTCGACCCGACCCGCCTCCTCCGAGACCCGGGAGGCCAGCGCCCGGGCGACGCCGCTCAGGACCTCCTCGCCGAACTCCCACCCCCAGCGGTCCGAGACCGAGAGGAAGCCGTCGAGCTGGAGGAGCGCGACCGCACGCGACCGCGGATCGCGCGACACCTCGGCCACCAGCGCGGCGCGGTTGGCCAGGCCCGTCACCGGATCGGAGAGCCCGTCCCGACTGCGGCGAGCGGCCCGTTCCAGCCGGGCCGATATGTCCGCGGCGACCTCGTCGGGGTCGAACGGCTTCTCCGTGAAGAAGTCCGCGCCGAGCGAATAGCAGTCTTCGCGGATCTCCTTGCCGCCGCGGGCCGAGATCACGACGACCGGCACGTTGGCGGTCTCCGGGGACTGGCGGATCTCCGAGAGGAGCGTGCGGCCGTCGACGTCGGGCAGGATCAGGTCCAGCACGACGAGGTCGACCCCTCCCCGCTGGAGGGCGGCCCGCGCGAGGGCACCGTCGGCCGCGGTGGTCACCGCGCGGTCGGGGGCGTCGAGGATCGCCGACAACAGGAAGGCGATCTCGGGATCGTCCTCGATGATGAGGATTCCCCTCTGCGCGTCGGTCATGCCTCGACCTCGGAAGTGGCGGCGAGCGGGAAGGAGACATCCAGGAGCTTCTCGAGCTGTGCCGCCGCGCCGTGGGCGTACGCGTGCACCGTGGCCAGCTCCCCGACGATCTCGAGCTCCTTGGCGTTGAGGCCGGGGTGGGTCACCGCGAGCACGGGCAGCCCGGTGTGGATCCTGTCGTCACGAAGCTCGAGGAGCGCCGCGACGCCATGCAGCCCCGGCACGCGCAGGTCCATGACCACCGCGTCCGGGGCCTCGCGCCGGAGCGCTTCCATGACGTCGGTGCCGTGGTCGGCCGCGACCTCGAGGCCGTGGCCCTGTACGACCGAGGACAACCGCGTCCGCGTCCTCGGCTCGTCGACGATGAGGAGCACCCGACCACGGCGCCGACGTCCGAGGTTGCGCCAGAGGACGCGCAGCAGGTCCTCACGCTCGAACGGCTTGGTGATCAGGTCGACGGCCCCGAGGAGCTTTCCTCGTCCCTCGCCCGCGACGACGCTCACGACGACCACGGGGATCGACCGCAGCTCCCGATCCACCTTGAGCCGCTTCAGGACCTCCCATCCCGTCACTCCCGGCATGATCAGGTCGAGGGTGATGAGGTCCGGACGGTGCTCGGCGGCCGCCGCGAGACCCTCCGCGCCGCTGCGGGCCATGAAGACCTGACAGCCGAACTCCTCGAGGATGTGCGCGATGAGGACTCGGGAATCGTGCTCGTCGTCGATCACGAGAACCTTGAAGTCACCCCACCCCTTCGGAGCGGCGGCGCGGTCGGCCCCCGGCTCCTCCGGCGCGGCCGCCCCCGTGTCGGCTCCGTTCGGCGCGACGGCGTCCGCGGATCCCGCCTCGGGCGGTTTCGACGGCGATCCCGGCGGCGAGCCGGACATCCCCGCGGCGCCGACGACCGGTTGGCCCTCGTGCCCTGGATGCTCCTCGGACCGCGGGTCGTCCCCGGCCGCGCCGTCGCCTTCGTCCGGCCCCCGCCGCAGGGGACGCACCGCGCGCTCGCCCATCACGATCTTGAAGGTGGAGCCCTCGTCCACCTCGGACTCGACCATCAGGTCGTATCCCATGAGGAGGCAGATCGACCGCGACAGCGCCAGTCCGAGGCCCGTGCCGCCGTACTTCCGGGACGTCCCGGCTTCGGCCTGCTGGAACGCCTCGAAGATCGCTTCGAGTCGGTCCTGGGGAATGCCGATCCCCGTGTCCTGGACCGCGATGGCGGTCGGGGTGCGCCCGTCGGGGGCCAGCTCCAGCCGCACGGTCACGGTGCCTTCGTGGGTGAACTTGAGGGCGTTGCCGACCAGGTTGATGATCACCTGCTTGAGCTTGGCCGAGTCGGTCTCCACCAACGCGACCGACTCCGGCACGTCGGCGACCAGAGTCACCTGCCCTTCCTTGGTCTTCGCCTGACCTTCGAGCTGCTGCACCGTCTCGACGCAGAGGTGCGCCAGATCGACCTCCTCGATGATCAGCTCCATCCGGCCGGCCTCGACCTTCGCCAGGTCGAGCACCTCGTTGATGAGCGCCAGGAGGTGCTTGCCGTTCGCGAGGACCCGGTCGAGGAAGCCGACGTCCTTGTCGTTGAGGCGGCCGTCCTTGTTCTTGAGCAGGATGTTCGTGAAGCCGATGACCGAGTTGAGCGGGGTGCGCAGCTCGTGGCTCATGTTGGCGAGGAAGTCGCTCTTGGCCTTGTTGGCGGCCACCGCCTCCTCCTTGGCCACCTGGAGCGCTTCCTCCGCCCGCACGCGCTGCGTGACGTCCTTGCCGAAGAAGACCGCCCCGACCACGCCGTCGGCGGACTGGATCGGGTTGGCGTAGAGCTCGGTGTAGCGCAGCTGCCCGTCCACGTGGTCGGAGCGCACGGCCACGTGCCGCTCTCCGGCCAGCGTCTTGGCGTACATCTCCCGGAACCAGTGCGCGTCCTCCTCGTCGGGGAAGAGATCCGAGGGGAGCATGCCCGCGCGCGGCTCGCGCCCGGTGCGTGCCTCCACCGCCAGGGAGAAGGCCGAGTTCAGCGTGATGAGACGGTGGGCGGCGGCAACGTAACAGAAAGAGTCACCGGTGTGCTCCACGAGCGCTTCGAGGTTGCGCTGCGACTCGTCGAGGCTGCGCTGGGCCAATCGCTGCTCCGTCACGTCCCGAAGGATGCTCTGCGTGGCGACGGCCTTGCCCCCGACCACCTGGGCCTGGGTGCTCCCGGACAGGATGACCAGCCGGCCGCCGGCCGCCAGGTACTCCGTGTTGAAGCGGCGCGGCTCGCCCCCGTCGAGCACGCGCCGTAGCTCCGCCTCGAGCGCCGACCGATGCGCCGGATGAACGACGTCGAAGAGCGTCATCCGGTCCAGGTCCTCGTCTCCGTATCCGAGGGTTCGCTTCCACGAGCTGTTCACGTAGAGGAAGCGGCCCTGTGCGTCGACGCTCTGGATGAGGTCGTTGGCGTTGTCCAGGAAGCGCTGGAGCCGTTCGCTGCTCTCCTTGACCGCGCGCTCGGTCTTCGAACGGAACTCGACCTCGCGCGCCAGCGCCTGGTTGGACTGGGTCAGCGCGCCGAGCACGGACGCCTCCCGGGTGAACGTCAGGTAGACGCTCGTCAGCAGGCCGGTGAGGATCGCGAGGTAGCTCGTGATCTTGAGCAGGTGCGCCGCGTCGAAGAGCGGATCGTGCGGCCACGGCGAGAAGGCCATGAAGGCGCCGTGGATCAGCACGCCGATCAGCAGCGATACCATCATCCAGTGCTCGAACGGGTCGCGGCGCCAGCTGTTCTTGCGGTAGAAGCCGATGAAGGCCAGGGCGAAGAAGAGCGCCGGGACGATCTCCGCCGGACGGTCGATCGGTCCGAGGGCGGAGAGCCGCGCGAGCGGGATGTACTCGAAGAAGAGCAGGTTGGCGATCGTGAGGAAGAGCGCCGTCATGTAGACCGACGCCTCGGGGATCGCCTCCTCGTCGCGGTCCTCCTGGCGCCACGCCAGGAGGCTCATGAAGAGGAAGACCGACAGGAACACGCGCCCCGCGGTCCACGTCCACGCGTACATCGCGTCGACGTCCATGCGCTCGTCCCGGCGTACCCGCGCTTCCAGGATGTCCGGAAGGGTCCCGATCACGTGGTTCAGATCGAGGATCGCCGCGCCGAGGAAGCCGCACCCGATGAGCAGGAAGGTCACCTGCTTGCGGCTGTAGTACCGCACGAGGGCCAGCGCGCCGACGATGAAGGCGAGGATGGTGGCCACGGCCTCCATCACGGTGTGGCCCGTCTCACCTCCGTAGTAGTCGAAGCTCCGCCCCTGCAGGAGGAGCGAGCCGCCCACCAGGGAGAGGAAGATGACGGCGTAGTAGGCCGAGTGCTCCAGACCCCGGTCGGGGCCCGTGAGCTCGTCCTCGGTCGAGCCGCCGGCGAGCGCTACGAGGTCGTCGGCCGACCGACCAGCGAGTGGATCCGCGCCCGGGGTCAGCTCGCCGCGTTCAGGCAACGCTCGATTGCCTCGATGAGCACGTCCTCGTCCACGATCGGCTTCGTGACGTAGTCGTTGAACCCGATGGACAGGTACTTCTCGCGGTCACCCGCCATCGCGTGGGCGGTCAGGGCGATCACCGGAACGTCTCTCAGCGCCTCCTGCTCCCTCATCCATTGCAGGACTTCGGTCCCGTCCATCTCGGGGAGCGAGATGTCGAGCAGCACCAGATCCGGGATATTCCCCGGGAGGCCCTCGACGGCCTCGACGCCGGTCTCGTACTCCGTCAGGTCGTACTTGTCCTCGAGCAGGGCCCAGACCAGCATGCGGTTGTCCGGGTTGTCCTCGACTACGGCGACCTTATGACTCATCGGGCATGTCCTTGGAGATCGACTCGAGTTCCTTGATGGCCACGCCGTAGGCGCTCTCGATCCGCGGCAGGAGGTCGCGGAGCGTGTCCAGGTCCTGGTCCAGCGCGGCGCTCTCGACGTTCGTGGCCAGCGTTCGCAGCGTCTCGGCTCCGATGTTGGCGGCGCTCGACTTGAGCGAGTGCGCGCCACGCTCGGTCTCTTCCGGATCACCCGCCGTGACGCCGTTCCGGATCTGGTCCATGCGCGTTCCCGAGTTCTTCAGGAACAGGCGGACCATCTGGGCCGCGAGCTTGTCGCCGCCCCATTCCCGGAGGCGCTCGAGCGCCGAATGGTCGATGACGCCGGAATCGGTCATATCTGAAGCTTGTCCAGGGGGGTGCACCGACGTTTCAGTTTACACGGCACGGGACATGAATTCCATGATTCCGGTCGGCCGCGGCGACCTTCGGAAAGGCCCGCCCGGGGCGGTCCTTCGGGCATCGAATGGAGCTCGCTGGGCCTCAGGGCCCGACCGCCGCCCGGATGGCGCCCACGCCCGCCCCGGGCCCGTCCGGATGGCGGTACTCGGCCGAGCCGGCCACGAGCACGTCCGCTCCGGGTGCCACGCGCGTCCGCGCGGTATCCGCCCTCACCCCGCCGTCGACCTCGACGAGGGCGTCGGAGCCGGCTCCGTCGAGGAGCGCCCGCACCCGGCGGACCTTGCGGGTGCTGGCGGGGATGAAGCTCTGGCCTCCGAAGCCCGGATTGACGGACATGACCACGACCAGGTCGAGGTCGCCGACGACTTCGGCCACCGCGCTCACCGGCGTGGCGGGGTTGAGCGCGACCCCGGCCAGGGCGCCGAGCTCCCGGATGCGCGCCAGCGTGCGGTGCAGGTGCCGGCATGCTTCCTGGTGGACCGTGACGATCGCGGCGCCGGCCTCGACGAAGTCCTCGAGGTAGCGGTCGGGCTCCTCGATCATGAGGTGGACGTCGAGCGGCAGCTCGGTGGCGCGGCGCGCGCCCCGGGTCACGACCGGCCCGATCGTGATGTTCGGCACGAAGCGCCCGTCCATCACGTCCACGTGGATCCAGTCCGCCCCGCCCGCTTCGACCGCCGCGATCTCCTCTCCGAGGCGGGAGAAGTCCGCGGAGAGGATGGAGGGCGCGATCCTCACGGGGCGGCGGCTCATCCGGCCTCCGGCGTCATCACCCGCACCCCGTCCTCCGAGGCGATCAGCGCCTCCGAAGCCATCCCGAGGAAGAGCCCCGTGTCGACGACTCCCGCCCGGTAGAGGAGCGCGCGCTCGAGCTCCACCGGGTCCTCGATCCCGCCGTCGAACGAGCAGTCGAGGAAGAGCGTGCCGTTGTCGCTCCACAGCGGCTCGTCGTCGGGCCCGGTGCGGAGCGTGACACGCGCCCCGAGGCCTTCGAGGAAGGGCACGTGGGCGTCCCACGCCCACTCCACGACCTCCACCGGAAGCTGCACGCGCTCGCCCAGGCGCGTCACGAGCTTGCGGTCGTCCGAGATGACGAGCAGCCGGTC
>CALJLC010000196.1 GCA_937982605.1 uncultured Gemmatimonadales bacterium
TATGCCGGCACATTTCCCGATGTTCAGCTCGACGTTGGTGACGTTGTTTGTGCGGGAGAATTTCCTCCTGCTCGCGCACGGGGCGCGATTGGACCCGGACGGCGGGATGTTCGGCGCGCTCTATCACACCGTCGAGCACCGGGGCCAGCGCGAGGTCGCGGAGCTGCTGCACGCACGCGGCGTCCGCGCCGACCTCCCGACGGCCGCCGGGCTCGGGCGGCTCGACCTCGTGGCCGACTTCTTCGAGGACGACGGCTCCCTGCGTCCGGGCTCGGCGGAGATCTGGGCCCGTACCGTACGCGCCGGCACGGCGCTGACGGACGCCGAGGCCCTCCTCGAGGGGCTGATCTGCGCCGCCGTCAACGGACGCACCGAGGTCGTGGCCCACCTCCTGGATCGCGGTGCGGCGATCGACGGGCTCCGCCCGTGGGGCCCCTTTCCGGTGACACCCCTGCACGGGGCGGCTTGGGCCGGGTGGCCGGAGACGGTCACCTGTCTGCTCGAGCGGGGCGCGGATCCGACGGTGCGCGAGCCCACCTTCGACGCTACCCCACGAGGATGGGCACGGCACGCCGACCGCCCCGAAGCGGTCGAGGCGTTCGACGCGGCGGGCGTCGTGGAGTAGCGGCCCGCGGTCGCGCCCGCCACCCACGTGCCGAAGCGGCTAGAGGCCGCCCCGGCGCTCCTTCAGGCGAGCCTCGGCGTCGGCGGCGAGCGCGGGGCGGTCCGTTGCCCGGGCCGCGGCCGCCAGCCCAACGAGCGAGGGCCTGCGCTCGGGCGTGAACTCGAGACTCCGCTGGAAGGCTGCCAGGGCCCGCGCGTACCGACCCGCCTCGAGCGCGACCTCCCCGAGCAGCTCGTGCGGCGGCTTGAGGCTGGCGGGCGGCCCGAACTCGAAGGGCAGCTCCTCCTCGATCGCGGCGGCCTCCTCGAGGAGATCCAGAGCCCGCGCGTGGTTTCCTGCCCGGACGGCTTCCAGGGCTTCGAGCTCCAGCATCTGGATCTCCGTCCGGGTCATCGGCGCGCGACGCGCGATCCGGCGGGCAGCGAACTTCTGCGACGCGTGAAGTCGCACGACGACATCGCGTGGCTGACAGGCGCTCCGCGTCCCTCCCCACCTCGGTGTCGATCACGTGACGGGCTCGCATGTTCTCGAAGTAGCCGACCTCCCCGGGGTTGGCGGCGCCGCTCACGACGCGCTCGCGGCAGGCGGCCATGCCGCGCTCGGCATCCTCCGTGTCCCCGCGCATCAGCCAGCCGTAGTGCAGCCACGACGTGTAGTGGCCGCACACGTTCGCCGGTCGGCCCAGCTCGGCGAGTCGGGCGTTCTGCACGTCCCGAGCCCGGATGTTCGCCGACACCACGTCGTCCCACATGCCGAGCGCCACGAAGATGTGCGACGTCATGTGCTGGGCGTGCGCAGCGTCAGGCGCGATGCCGGAGTAGGCGCGCGCCGCTTCCAGCCCGAGGGGCGCGTGCACCGGATCGTCGAAGGAGTGGATGAGGTAGTGCGCGGCGCCCGGGTGGTCGGGATTGCGGTCGAAGACCGGCTGGGCGATGGCCGCGGCGCGCATGTACGTGGCGAAGTCCCGCTCCCCGTCGGTACGGCCGAGCACCGCCAGCGCGTGAAAGGCGCGCGCCTCGTCGTCGTCCGGATACGACGCGGACAGCCGGCCCATCGCGTGCATGTACGCTTCGTCCCGCTCCGCCTTGGACCCGTCGCCGTACAGGACGTCGAGTGCGGCCAGGTACCCGGCCTCCCGAGGCGTGGGCGCGCGAGCGAGCCTCGCCTCCGGCGTGGGTGCATAACGGGCGAGCGCCCCGAGCGCCGCCTCGCGGTCCTGCTGGCGCCAGAGCGGGTGGTTGTACGTCATCGCCTCGCCCCAGTACGCCAGCGCGAAGTCCGGATCCGATTCCTGCGCCGCGCGGAACGCGGTGGCGGCGTCCTCGAACTCGAAGGAGTGGAGGAGGAGCACACCCTCGAGGAAGGCGGCCTGCGCTTCGGGTGCGCCGGAGTTGGGGAAGTGAACGGTGCCGAGGCGTCGCTCCTGGGCGACGCCGTCGTGGGTGGCCAGAAGGAGCGCCCCGGCGGCGATCGGGCCGAGCGCTGCGAGCGTGCGGATCATGGCGGACTCCGGTCGGCGGACGGACCCGCGGCGCCGGATCCGATCGGGGCGCCCCGGGTCGCCTTGAGGGTGCCGGACGCGCGTCGGCCCGGCAAGGAGGGGCCGGTTGTGTCCCGCCGACCGCCACGTCAGGTTCGGCGGCCAGGTGGCTCCGTCGCCGCGCCGCGGTCGGGAGGGGGAATGCAGCTCTACGTCGGAACGAGCGGGTACAGCTACAAGGAGTGGAAGGGCTCGTTCTATCCCGAGAAGCTCGCGGCCAAGGAGATGTTGTCGTACTACGGCGAGCGGCTGAGCGCGGTCGAGATCAACAACACCTTCTATCGGCTCCCGCGGACGTCGGTCCTCGACTCGTGGGCGGAGCAGGTGCCCGACGGCTTTCGCTTCTCGATCAAGGCGTCCCGTCGCATCACGCACTTCACCCGGCTGAAGCCCGAGGCGAAGGAGCCCACCGAGTACCTGCTCACGACGCTGCAGACGCTCGGACCCCGACTCGGTGCGGTGCTCTTCCAGCTCCCTCCGAACCTCAAGAAGGACGCCGAGCGTCTAGCCGGTTTCCTGGAGCTGCTGCCACGCGGGACCCCGGCCGCCTTCGAGTTCCGACACGAGAGCTGGTTCGACGACGAGGTATTCGAGATCCTGAGGGGCCGGGAGATGGCGTTGGTCTGCGCCGACACCGACGAAGGAGACGACGACGAGGCGATCGTGCCCACGACCGACTGGGGTTATCTGCGCCTGCGGCGTCCCGACTACTCCGACGACGACCTGGCCCGCTGGGCCGCGCGGGTCCGGGCGGCCGGCTGGTCTCGGGCGATGGTCTTCTTCAAGCACGAGGACGAAGGCGCGGGTCCGCGCATGGCGGCGCGCTTCCGCGAGCTCTTCGAGAACGGAGCGTCCTGATGACCGGATCCGACCGCGCCGGCGCGGAGCGCGCCTTCGACGCCCGCAGCGAGGCGGGGCGCGGAGGCGGGGGGCTCGTGTACGTCCGCTTCGACGGAAAGGACGCGTTCGGCTCGGGCCGACCCAGGGTGCGCGCGCTCATCGACGGGCACGAATACCGGGGCAGCCTGGCCAACATGGGCTCCGGCCACTGCCTCGGGATCCGCAAGGACGTACGTGCCGCCATCGGCAAGGACGTCGGGGACTCCGTGCACGTCGTCGTCGCGCTGGACACCGCGCCGCGGGTGGTCGAGGTGCCGCAGGAGCTCGACGCCGCGTTCGCCGGGTCACCCGAGGCCCGCGTTCGCTACGACACCATGTCGTACACGCATCGACGCGAGTACGCGGAGTGGGTCGCGGAGGCGAAGAAGCCGGAGACGCGGCAGCGGAGAGCCGGGAAGGCGGTCGAGATGATCCTGGAGGGGCGGACGCGCTGAACCGGCGCTGCCGATCCGCTCCGCGGGGTCCCGGTGACCCGCGCCCCGCCGGTCCGCGCCGGACCTTCACGCCCGTTGGCGCCGGACAACCCGTCGAGCCGGGCGGAGCGTCAGACCCGTGGACAGCGTTCGCGGAGCCCTTTACAATCCGGGCCGCGAACTCCCGAAGCCCTCGCTCGACCGGTCGCCCGGCGCCGCCGCACGACCCCTCGCGCCTGTGCCACGTCGAGCCGAGAGCCCGGCGTGGCTTCTTCTTTTGGAGTGCGATGATCACGGTCGAAGGGGTGACGAAGCGCTACGGTGACGTGACCGCCGTGGACGATCTGAGCTTCGAGGTGAAGCGCGGAGAGGTCGTGGGCTTCCTCGGACCGAACGGGGCCGGGAAGTCGACGACGATGAAGATGATCACGGGCACGCTGCAGCCCGACGAAGGCGTCGTGCGCTTCGACGGCGCCCCCATCGCGGACGATCTGCCGGCCGCCAAGCGCAGGGTCGGATACCTGCCCGAGGCGAACCCGCTGTACGACGAGCTCCTCGTGGCTGAGTACCTCGAGTACGTGTCCGAGCTGCGCGGGCTCACGGCGGACGAAACCCGCTCCGGCATCTCCGACGCGGTCGACGAGACGGACATCGCCGAGGTCTTCTACCGTCCGATCGGCGAGTGCTCGAAGGGGTATCGCCAGCGCATCGGGCTGGCCGCGGCGATTCTGCACCGGCCCGAGGTCCTGGTGCTCGACGAGCCCACGGAGGGCCTCGACCCGAACCAGCGCGTCGAGATCCGCCGACTCGTCCACTCGCTCGGCCGCGAGCGGACGGTGCTGCTCAGCACGCACGTCATGCAGGAGGTCGAAGCGACGTGCTCGCGGCTCGTCATCCTGCGCCGCGGCAGGCTCGCCGCGGAGGGAGGGGTGCAGGAGCTCGTCACCCGGGGCTCGGGTGGCGCGCGGTACGTCGTGGAAGCGGTCGGTGACGGGGTGGCCTCGACGCTGGCGGCGCTCGACGGGGTCTCGGGTCACCGCGCGGAGGAGCGGGACGGGCGGGTCCGCGTCGAGCTCGACGTGGCCGGCGGGGCGGAGCTTCGCCCGGAGATCTTCACGATGGCACGGGATCGGGGATGGACGCTCTGGGAGCTGCACCGGGAGAAGGCGAGCCTCGAGCAGCTCTTCCGCGACCTGACGGCGGAGGACGAGCGATGAGTCGGACGCTCACCATCGCCCGGCGCGAGCTGCGCGGCTACTTCGACCAGCCGACCGCGTATGTGCTCGTCGTGGCCTTCCTGGCCATCACCCTCTTCCTGGCGTTCCGCACGATGTACGCGGCCGGCATCGCCTCGCTGCGTCCGATCTTCGATCTGCTCCCGGTCCTCTTCGCGGTGTTCGTGCCGGCCGCCACGATGCGGAGCCTCGCCGAGGAGCGGCGCGGCAAGACGCTCGACTGGCTCATGGCGCAGCCGATCACCGAAGGAGAGCTCGTGCTGGGGAAGTTCCTCGGCAACTGGGCCTTCGTCCTGATCGCGCTGGCCGGGACGCTCCCCACCGCGGTGGGGGTCCTCTCGGTGTCCGAGGCCGACCCGGGGATCGTGGTGGCGCAGTACGTGGGGGCACTGCTCCTGGCGGGGCAGTTCACCGCGCTCGGCCTCTGGGCCTCGGCGATCACGCGCAACCAGATCACCGCGTTCATCGTCGCGTCGGCGGTCGCCTTCGTCCTGTTCCTGATCGGGCTTCCGGTGGTGCAGATCGGGCTTCCCCCGTCGACCGCCGGCGTCGTGGCCCGTCTCTCGGTGGTGAGTCACTTCGAGAACGTCGCGCGAGGCGTGATCGACCTCCGCGACGTGCTGTACTTCGCGTCGACCGCAGGTCTCTTCCTCATGCTCGCCTGGAGCGCGGTCTCGGCGGAGCGGCTGAGCCGCGGGCGCTCCGAGTACCGCCGGCTCCGCTACGGGATCGGCGTCGCGCTCGCGCTGGTCGTCGCGCTCAACCTCTTCGGGAGCCGGATCCGCGGCCGCGTGGATCTCACCCGGGACGACCTGTACACGCTCTCGGCCGGCACGCGAGCGATCCTCTCCGACCTCGACGACCTCGTACAGGTGAAGCTCTTCGCATCGACGGAGCTTCCGCCCGAAGTGCAGCTCCAGCTGCGCGACGTGCGGGACCTGCTGGCGGACATGCGGCGAGCCTCGAACGGGAACCTCCTCGTGACGGACGTCGACCCGGCGGAGGACGAGGAGGCCGGCAACGAGGCGACCGAGCTCGGGATCTACCCGGTCGAATTCAACGTGCTGCGCGACGACAACTTCGAGGTCCGGCAGGGCTACTACGGACTCGCCGTCGTGTATGCCGACGAGAGCGAGGTGACGCCGCTGATCCAGCGGACGGACGACCTCGAGTTCCGCCTGGCGTCGCAGATCTACCGGATGACGACGACGGAGCGGCCGGGCGTCGCCTTCCTGCAGGGCTTCGGCGCGAAGACTTCGGCGCAGATGGCGGGCCTGCGCGAGGGGCTCGGAGACCGGTACCGGCTCACGAGCGTCGATCTGGCCGGTGACTCCGCGCCCGAGATCGACCCCGACTCCGTCGAAGTGCTCGTGGTGGCCGGCCCGACGCAGCCGCTCGACAGCGCCGCCGTGGCCCGGATCGAGCGCTTCGCCGACGGGGGTGGGGCCACCCTCATGCTGATGGAGCCGATCACGCTCAATCCGCAGTCTCCGATGCCGATCCCGGCGACGTCCGGGCTGGAGTCGTATCTGTCGTCGCGTGGGGTCTCGGTGCTGCCCGGACTGGTGGTCGACCTGGCGTCCAGCGAGCGCGTCTCCCTGGGCAGACAGGGGCTCTTCAACGTGATCGCGCCGTATCCTCTCTGGCCGATCGTCCGGCCCGCGGGAGATCACTCGATCACCAACGGCCTCAACGGACTCACGCTCGGTTGGGGCGCGGCGCTCGAGATCGACCCGGCCGCCGAGAGCGTGACGCCGCTGTGGCAGACGAGCGAGAACGGCGCGATCCAGTCGCTTCAGGCGCCGATCCTCCCGGACCAGGACTGGCTCTTCGAGGAGGACGAGCTCGGAACGCGAGTCGTGGCGGCCACGGTGCAGCCGGTCGGAGCCGACGCCCGGGGCCGCATGGTCGTCGTCGGCGACGTCTCGTTCACGGAGCCGAACTACGTGCAGTCGAACCCGGCCAATCCGCTCTTCCTGGCCAATGCCATCGACTGGCTCGCCCAGGACGAGGCGCTGCTCGACATCCGCTCGAAGAACCGCACGCCGCCGAGCCTCGTGTTCGAGTCCGACGGCAGCAGGAACGTGCTCAAGTGGGGCAACCTCGTCGGGGTGCCGCTCCTCTTCGTGCTCGCGGGATTCGTACGGGTGACGGGCCGCCGCCGGCGGGCGGAGGGCCGCTGGAGGGAGGTGGTGTCATGAGTGAGCGCGCGCTCCGACAGCTCGTCGGCGCCCTCGCCGTGGTGGTGATCCTCGGTGCCGTCGGCATGCTGCTGCGCAGCGGATCCGGGGGGATCGGCGCCACCGGCGAAGCGCAGCGCGTGTTCGACGGTCTCGACGCGAGCACCGTCGACGAGGTCCGGATCGAGGCTCCGGGCTCCGAGACCGTCCTGAGCCGGGGAGAGGGCGGCTGGACGGTGTCGGGGTATCCCGCAGACGTCGAGGCGGTCGCGCGCATGCTCTCGACGGTGAGCGGGCTCTCCGTGGGCGACCTGGTGGCGGCCAATCCGGCGAACCACGACCGGATGGGGGTCTCCGCGGACAGCGCGCTGACCGTCACGTTCATCGCCGGCGACCTCTCCCGCACGATCCTCCTGGGCAAGTCCGGCCGTCGCTTCGGCACGGCGTACTTCCGGCTCCCCGGTCAGGACCGCGTGTGGCTCCTCGAGGGTGACCTGCGGGCCGCGCTCGTGCGCGACCTCGATGCCTGGCGGGACCGCGTGATCGTCTCGCTCGATACGACGTCGGTGGCGCGCCTGGTGGTCGAGCGGGACGGCGACGGCTACGCGCTGGAGCGGGGGGACAGCGTCTGGACCTTCGCCGGAGGGGGCGCGGTGGAGTCGGGCGCGGTGGTGGGAATCCTCACCGAGCTGGCCCGGCTCACCGCCACCGGCTTCCTCGCCGAAGGCGACTCGATCGCCGCCGCGCCTCAGGCCGCGGCGACGACCGCGATCTCGGCGGAGGGCGTCGTGCTCGCCGAGGTCCGCTTCGGTGACGGAACCGGCGACCGGTGGGCGCGCAGCTCGGAGAGCGAGTGGCTCTACCGCGTCTCGTCGTTCCGCGCGAACCGCGTGGCCCCGGAGCGGGAGGCGGTCACGCCGGGCGGCTGAGACGACCGAGGCGCTGCTCAGCCGAAGCTGATGCCCTGGGCCAGCGGAAGCTCGGTGCTCCAGTTCACGGTGTTGGTCTGGCGGCGCATGTACGCCTTCCACGAATCCGACCCGGACTCGCGCCCGCCACCGGTCTCCTTCTCGCCGCCGAAGGCGCCGCCGATCTCGGCGCCCGAGGTGCCGATGTTCACGTTGGCGATGCCGCAGTCCGAGCCCCGGTGCGACAGGAAGTACTCGGCCTCGCGGAAGTTGTCCGTGAAGATCGCCGAAGAGAGACCCTGCGGGACGGCGTTGTGGATCGCCAGCGCCTGGTCCATCTCCGCGACGGCCTCGGCCGGGCTCGCGTCTGCGCTCCCGTACTCGAGGATGTAGAGGATCGGGGCGAAGGTCTCGTCCTGCACGATCTCGAAGTGGTTCTCCGCCGCGGCGATGCACGGCGTGACGTACAGTCCGCCCGGGTACGCCTCGCCCTCGAGCCGATCGCCGCCGTAGAGGATCTCGCCGCCTTCGGCGACGACCTTCTCCCTGGCGGCCATCATCGCGTCCACCGCCGACTGGTTGAGGAGCGGGCCCATGAGCGTGTCGTCGTCGAGCGGGTTGCCGATGCGGACGCCCTCGTACGCCTTCACGAGCCGGCTCACGAGCTCGTCGCGCACGGAGCGGTGCACGATGATGCGGCGGGTGCTCGTGCACCGCTGGCCCGCGGTGCCGACCGACCCGACCACGATCCCGGGCAGCGCCAGGTCGAGGTTGGCGCTCGGCGTGACGATGATGGCGTTGTTGCCGCCGAGCTCGAGGATCGTGCGGCCGAGCCGCTCCGTCACGACGGCGCCCACGCGCTTGCCCATCCGGCACGAGCCGGTGGCCGAGACGAGCGGGATTCGCCGGTCGTTGATCAGGCGCTCGCCGATCGTCGCCCCCTGACCGACGACGAGCGAGAAGATCGCCGGGTCGACGTCGTACTCGCGGCACACCTCGGCGGCGAGCTTCGTGACCGCGACGGCGGTGAGCGGCGTGCGCTCGGACGGCTTCCACAGCGTCGCGTCCCCGCAGACCGCGGCGAGGGCCGCGTTCCAGCTCCACACCGCCACGGGGAAGTTGAAGGCGCTGATGACGCCGACGACGCCGAGTGGGTGCCACTGCTCGCGCATGTGGTGGTCTGCGCGCTCGCTGGCCAGCGTGAGGCCGTAGAGCTGGCGCGAGAGGCCGGTCGCGAAGTCGCAGATGTCGATCATCTCCTGCACCTCGCCCTCGCCCTCCGCCCGGATCTTTCCCATCTCGAGGGTGACCAGCGCGCCGAGCTCGGCCTTCTTCTCGCGCAGGCGGTTGCCCAGGCGGCGGACCACTTCGCCGCGTTTCGGGGCCGGGACCTTGCGCCACTCCAGGAACGCCTCGTGCGCGCGCGCCGCGATGGCGTCGTACTCGGCCTCGGTCACCTCTCGGACCGCGGCGAGCCGCGCGCCGTCGATGGGCGAGTGGACTTCGATCAGCGGGCCCGAGCCGACCCAGTCGCCGGCGAAGCCGCCGGGGTTCTCGTCTTCGATGCCGAGGGCGGTGAGGATGGCGGCGCTGTCCATGGTGCGGGGGTGGGGAAGCGGGTTCGGAGGCGCCACGCGGCCTGCGCGGCGCCGGGAGAGGTGAAGTCTCTCAAGGCGGGCCGTTCGTGTGAAGGCCGGTGCCGGGGCGGAGAGCCGGCTCGGCGGCCCGGCTCAATGCGCGTGCGTCGAGCCCCCGGCGATCTCCGCGAGCGCGAGCACGGGAGCGCGCACCTCGACCTCGATCCCCGA
>CALJLC010000197.1 GCA_937982605.1 uncultured Gemmatimonadales bacterium
CGTGATGCCCTACGTGGCGGGGAAGTAACGGCGCGCGCGCCTCGACCGGGAGCGCCACCTTCCCGGGGAGGAGGCCGGGCGGGCCGCCGCGGCGGGCGCCGGCGCGCTCGACCACGCGCACCGCTCGGGCATCATCCACCGGGACATCAAGCCGTCGAACATCCTCCTGCACGACGGTGAGCCGCTCCTGGCGGACTTCGGGATCGCCCTCGCGGTCTCCGCCGCCGGCGGCGCCCGGCTGACCGAGACGGGTCTCTCGCTCGGTACGCCGCACTACATGAGCCCCGAGCAGGCGACCGGCGACGGCGAGCTGGCGCCCACGACCGACGTCTACTCGCTCGGCTGCGTGCTGTACGAGATGCTCGTGGGCGAGGCCCCGTTCGAGGGGGCGTCGGCGTCGTCGATCGTGGGGAAGATCCTGACGGAGGCGCCACGGCGGCCGGCGGATGCCCGCCCGTCGATCCCGAGGCACGTCGAGGCGGCGGTGCTGACCGCCCTGGAGAAGATCCCGGCTGATCGGTTCGGCACCGCGGCCGCGTTCGTGGCGGGGCTCGAGAACCCGAGCCTCGTGCACCCGGCGCAGCACGGGGCGCGAGCGGATCGGGCGGAGACTTCCGGTCGCGGCTGGCTGGCGCAGTCGCAGTCCCGCGCGGCGCTGGGAGCGGTCGGGGTCCTGACCGTGGCGCTCGCCGGGCTCCTTCTCCGTCGCTCCGAGGAGCCGGCCCCGACGGACGCGCCCGTCGTGCGCGTGGCTTTCGCGGAGAGCTGGGAAGGCCCGGTGCTGTCGGACGACGGCGCGTGGCTCGCGACCCGTCCCGGCTTCGAGGGGCCGATCCTCGTCCGCCGGCTCGACGACGAGCGGACCGTCTCGATCCCACTCGAGGGCGAAGGCGTGCCCCTCGACTTCTCCCCCGACGGCCGATCGCTCCTCTACTCCACCGAGACCGGTCTGTACCGCGTCTCCGTGGACGGCGGGACGCCCGTCGAAGTGGCCGAGGCGTTCGTGGGGGGTGGCGCCGATTGGGGAGACGACGGCCGCATCGTCTTCTTCGGCTCGGACGGGCTCGAGTCCGTTCCCGCCGAGGGGGGCCAGCCGGAGCGACTCCTCGTCGGCGGCTACCTGACGGCGGCCTCTCCCCGCCTGCTGCCCGGTGGGCGGCACGTGCTGTTCACCCGCTACGGCGCGGGGGTGCCTTCCGGCTCCGAGCTCCGAGCGTTGAACCTGGAGACGGGCGTGGTCGAGCTGCTGCTCGAGGACGCGGTCGATGCGACGTTCCTGCCCACCGACGTGCTGCTCTTCGGCCGACCGGGCCGCGGTCTGTACGGGGTCGCGTTCGACGCCGAGCGCGCCGTGATCACGGGCTCCCCCGTGATGGTCGTCGACTCGGTCGCCGCGGTCGAGGGCCTCGCCGCGTACACGGCCTCGCGGGACGGCACGCTGCTGGCGCTCGTCGGGCCTCAACCGACGCTGCCGACCACCGCCTCGCTCGCCCTCGTCGACCCCGAAGGGGGGTTCGAGTCCCTGCCGCTCGGGGTCCGCGTGCCCTCGTGGCAGCACATCTCGCCGGACGGCAGCCGCATCGCCTACCTCGGCACCGATGGGCGGGGCGCCGTCTACGATCGCTCGAGCGGCCGGAGCACGGAGGTCACCTCGTCGGAGTTCGTGGTCATGGCGTGGCACCCCTCCGGCGACACCCTCGCCGTCGCGGACCTCTCGGGCGAGGGACTCCGCGCGGTTCCGGTGGACGGAGGACCGTCTCGCACGCTCTTCGACGCGGGTCGGTACATCCCGCTCGGATGGATCGACGGGGGACGCACCCTCCTCTACCAGCGTTCGGTCGCCGGTGCGACGAACTTCGATCTGATGCGGGTGACGATCGATCCGGAGCCGGTGGCGTCCCCTTACCTCGACGCGGACTGGATGGAGGCGCTCGGTGCGTTCTCGCCGGACGGACGGTGGGTCGCGTACTTCAGCGGGGAGGATGGAGACGGTGATCTCCAGCTCCGGTCGTTCCCCGACCCGTCGGTCCGTCACGACGTCGCCGGCGGCGGCATGCCCGAAGGATCCACCCCGCCGCACCCGCCGCGGTGGGCCAGGGACGGCGGCGACGTGTACTGGCTCGGGCCGGGCGGGGTCATGGCGGCGGCGTTCGATCCGACCGCTCCGGACCCCGTCGGGGCGCCGCGGCTGTACCTGCCGGGCTCCTTTCAGAGCTTCGACGTGGACGTCGACGGCCGGCTCCTCGTGGCGATCGCGCACGGGATGGAGGTCGAAGGCAGTCCGGACGACGGGGCCGCCCCGGCCGCGGCGCGGCGTCGCACCGTCCTGTTCCTGAACTGGCGGGAGCGGATCCGCGAGGCGGTCCACGGGGGCGGCTGACCCCCACCCGATCTTCTACATTTTCGCCTCGAGCCATCGGTCTCGATCGCTCTGCGCCCGAGCGTCGCCGTCCCCCGAACCGTCGGAGCCCCCCCTGTCCACGCCCCCCGAGGTCGTCCGTGAAGTCGAGCGGCTCCGCGAGGAGCTGCGGCGGCACAACTTCCTCTACTACGTGGAGGCGCGGCCGGAGATCGGAGACGCGGAGTACGACCAGCTCTTCCGCCGACTCCAGGCGCTCGAGTCCGAGCATCCGGAGCTGGCTTCCCCCGACTCGCCGACGCAGCGGGTTGGCGCGCCGCCCCAGGATCGCTTCGAGACGGTGGAGCACGTGGCCCCGATGCTCTCCCTCGACTCCTCGGAGAAGCCGGAGGATGTGGCCCGCTTCGACGAGCGCGTGCGCAAGGCGCTCGGAGGGGGCGTCGAGCCGGTCTACATCCTGGAGCCGAAGCTCGACGGCGCGTCGATCGAGCTCGTATACGAGAACGGTCTGCTGTCTCGGGCGGTCACCCGCGGCAACGGCCAGCAGGGCGAGGGGGTGACCGAGAACATCCGCACGATCCCCTCGGTGCCGCTCCGCCTCCGCACGGACGCGCGCGACGCGCCGGCGCTCCTGGCGCTCCGCGGCGAGGTGCTCATGTACATCCCGGACTTCGCGGACTTCAACCAGAGGCTCGTCGAGCAGGGCCAGGAACCGTACGCGTCTCCGCGCAACTCCGCGGCCGGTTCGATCCGGCAGCTCGACTCGCGGGTCACGGCGTCCCGCAAGCTCGACGTCCTCGTCTACGACGTCCTGGCGGTGGAGGGCACCGGCTTCGCGGCGGACACGGACGGAGTCCAGGCGATCCGCGACTGGGGCTTCAGGGTTCCCGAGCGGATCGAGACCGCCTCGACCGTCGACGAGATCCTGGCGTATCACGCGGCGTTCGAGGAGGATCGCGACGACCTCGACTACGAGATCGACGGCGTGGTCATCAAGCTCGACGACCTGGCTGCCCGGCGCGCGATGGGCGCCACGTCGCACCACCCGCGCTGGGCGATGGCCTTCAAGTTCCCGCCCCGCCAGGAGGTCACGGTCATCGAGCGGATCGACATCCAGGTGGGCCGCACCGGCGTGCTCACCCCGGTGGCGTGGCTGCGACCCGTCGTGGTCGGGGGCGTCACCGTGTCGCGCGCCTCGCTGCACAATCGCGAGGAGCTGAAGCGGAAGGACCTGCGCGAGCACGACACGGTCCGAATCCAGCGCGCGGGCGACGTGATCCCCCAGGTCGTCGAGGTCGTCGAGAAGGGCGCGGACCGCTCACCGCCGTACGAGATGCCGACGCACTGCCCGGTGTGCGGCACCGAGGTCGTCGAGGACGGGCCCCGCCTCGTCTGCCCCAACCGCTTCGGCTGCGAGGCCCAGCTGAAGGGGCGCATCGTCCACTTCGGCTCGCGCGCGGCGCTCGACATCGAGGGGCTCGGCGAGGAGACAGCGAACCTCCTCGTGGAACGAGGCCTCGTGCATCAGCTCGCGGAGCTCTTCGAAGTGCGCCCGGAGCAGCTCGTCGAGCTCGACGGCTTCGCGGAGAAGTCGGCCACGGCGCTCGTCGAGGCGATCGCCGCGAAGCGCACCCCGGAGCTCCGGCGCTTCCTCATCGCGCTCGGCATCCCGGAGGTCGGGGTGACCGTGGCGCGCACCCTCGCCGAGACTTTCGGGAGCTTCGACGCGATCCGCTCGGCGACCGAGGAGGCGCTCATGGCGGTCGACGGGATCGGCCCGCGCATGAGCGAGGCCATCACCGGCTTCTTCGCCGACGAGCGCAACGCCGCCGCGGTCGACGCGATCCTGGAGCACGTACGTCCGCGCACGGTCGAAGTGGTGAACGCCGACCTGCCGGACCTCGGCACCGCGGTCTTCACCGGAACGATCCCCGTGGCGCGCGTCGTGGCCGAGACGGCGTGGCGCTCGGTGGGCGGGAAGACGTCCGGCTCGGTGTCGAAGAAGACCGCGTTCGTCGTAGCCGGGGAGAACGCGGGCTCGAAGCTCGAGAAGGCCGAGAAGCTCGGCGTCGAGGTGCTCGACTTCGACGCCTTCCTGGCCCGGCTCGCCGAGCACGGCGGCTCACTCGGACACGAGGCGGAGGGAGGGAGCTGATGGAGAACCTCGACATCGCGAAGCAGCTCGCCACGCTCGCCGTGCTCCTCGAGATCCAGGGCGCCAACACCTTCCGGATCCGCGCGTACCAGAACGCCGTCAACACGGTGAAGAGCCTCAGCCGACCGCTGGCGGACATGGTCGAGGCCGGCGAGGACCTCACCGAGCTGCCCGACATCGGCAAGAGCGTCGCGCAGCACATCGAGGAGCTGGTCACGAGCGGACGGATAACCCGCCTGGAGGAGCTCTCGAAGGAGCTCCCCGTCACGCTCGTCGACCTCGTGAAGCTGGAGGGGGTCGGACCGAAGAAGGCGAAGAAGCTCTTCGAGCAGCTCGGCGTCGCCACGATCGACGACCTCGAGAAGGAGATCGAGCGTGGCGCCGTACAGGAGCTCGACGGCTTCGGAGCGAAGAGCGTCGAGAAGATCCGCAACGCCATCGAGGACTTCCGGAAGCACACGGGGCGGTTCCGCATCCACGAGGCCGAGCAGCTCATCGCGGGCCTGCTCGAGTACGTCCGGGAGACGCCGGGCGTCGACGAGGTGCAGGTGGCCGGCAGCCTGCGGCGCCGGAAGGAGACGATCGGCGACGTCGACCTGCTCGCGCGCTTCGAGGGCGACGGCACGCCGGTGGTGGACCGCTTCGTCGCCTTCGAAGGCGCGGCGCGGATCGAGGGACAGGGCCCTACGAAGGGGAGCATCGTGCTGCGGTCCGGGCTCCAGGTGGATCTGCGCGTGATCCCCGAGCGCTCGTACGGCTCGGCGCTCGTCTACTTCACCGGCTCCAAGGAGCACAACGTGGCGATGCGGACCCGCGCCGTCCGCGACGGGATGCGGGTGAACGAGTGGGGCGTCTTCCGCGTCCCGGAGGACGTCGACCCGTCCGAGCTCGGCAAGGAGGACGGCGAGCGGCTGGGCGGCGACACCGAGGAGAGCGTGTACGCGGCGCTCGGCATGGCGTGGGTGCCGCCCGAGCTGCGCGAGAACCGGGGCGAGGTCGACGCGGCGCTCGCCGACGAGCTCCCCGACCTGGTCACGCTCGACGACATCCGGGGTGATCTGCAGATGCACTCGACCTGGAGCGACGGGCAGGTGTCGCTCGAGGAGATGGCTCTCGCGTGCCGCGACCTCGGCTACGCGTACGTCGCCATCACCGACCACAGCCAGGCGATGGCGATGGTGCAGGGGCTCACGCCCGAGCGCGCGCGCGAGCAGTGGAAGGAGCTCGATGAGGTGCGCGAGCGCGTCGAGGGCATCGAGATCTTCCGGAGCGCCGAGATCGACATCCTCAAGGACGGCTCCCTCGACATGCCGGACGAGATCCTCGAGGAGCTCGACGTGGTGGTGATCTCGGTCCACTCCTTCATGGACCTCGACCGATCCGCCATGACGAAGCGCGTCCTCAAGGCGATGCGGCACCCGACCGTGGACATCCTCGCCCACCCGACCGGCCGCATCATCAACCGGCGCGAGCCGTTCGCGATGGACGTCGAGGAGGTGCTGGCCGCCGCGGCGGAGCTCGGCGTGGCGGTCGAGCTCAACGCCAACCCGAACCGGCTCGACTTCTCCGACGTCCACGTGCACCGGGCGCGCGAGCTGGGCGTGCCGGTCGTCATCAGCACCGACGCGCACAAGCCGGCGGGGCTGAAGAACATGCGCTACGGCGTCGACCAGGCCCGTCGGGGCTGGCTCGGTCCCGCCGACGTGCTCAACACCCGGTCCCTCGAGGACTTCCGGAGCTGGCTCGCGCGGCGGGACTGACGGGTCACGTCCGGCCCGACCGCACGGGACCGCACGTCCCGCGGCGGCGCCGGCGACCGGCTCTTCAAGGGCGCGGGACCGCCCCCTAGCTTTACGGCCCGTCCGGCGGCCCGCGCCGGCGGGACTTCGACGGACCGGAGCGACCTCCCATGCTCTCGATCGACCTCACCGGAAAGCGCGCCTTCGTGGCCGGCATCGCGGACGACCGCGGGTACGGATGGGCGATCGTGCGCGCGCTCGCCGCGGCCGGGGCCTCGGTCTGCGTCGGGACCTGGCCCCCGGCACTCAGGATCTTCACCAAGAGCCTGGAGCGCGGAAAGCTCGACCTGTCGCTGCCCGGCGGCGGCGAGATCGAGCTGGAAAGGATCTACCCCTTCGACGCCGTCTACGACCGGGACGAGGACGTGCCGGCCGAGGTGGCTGCCGAGAAGCGGTACGCCGAGCTGGAGGGGTATTCGATCCAGGGTGTGGCCGACCGGATGCGCGCCGACTTCGGGGACGGGTGCGTCGACGTGCTCGTGCACTCGCTGGCCAACGGGCCCGAGGTCCAGAACGCCCTGCTCGACACGAGCCGGGCGGGCTACCTCGCGGCGCTCTCGGCCAGCGCCTACTCGATGGTGAGCATGGTGCAGCGCTTCGGGCCGCTCATGCGCGAGGGCGGCGCCGTGGTGTCGCTCTCCTACCTGGCCGCGGAGCGGGTCATCCCCGGCTACGGCGGCGGCATGAGCTCCGCGAAGTCGGCTCTGGAAGGCGACACCCGCACCCTCGCCTTCGAGGCGGGGCGGCGCTGGGGCATCCGGGTGAACACGATCAGCGCGGGGCCGCTGGCCAGCCGGGCCGCCAAGGCGATCGGCACCATCGAGCGGATGGTCGAGTACTACGAGCAGAACGCCGCGCTCCCCGCGGCGAACACCGCCGACGAGGTCGGGTGGGCCGCGGCCTTCCTCTGCTCGCCGCTGGCCTCGGGGATCACCGGCGAGACGCTGCACGTGGACAAGGGGTACCACGCGATGGGGATGCAGGCCGACACGCAGCTCTCCGCGGAGTCCTGAGGGAGGTCTCGAGCGGCGGGTCCTGAGCAGGGGGCGGAGATGAACGGTCCGGGGGAGGGCACCCAGCAAGGCCTCGGCGCCCTTCTGCCGGAGATCGTGTCTCCGCCGCCGGGTCCGGCTTCGCGGGCCATGGCCGAACGGCTGCGCGCCGTCGAATCCCGCAACGTCACCTTCGTCGACGACGGCTGGCCGGTCTTCTGGTCGGACGCGCGGGGCGCGAACGTCGTCGACGCCGACGGCAACGTCTACGTGGATCTCACCTCGGCCTTCGGCGTGGCGCTGCTGGGCCACGGAAGCGCGGCTTTGGAGCGCACCCTCGCCGCGCGCGGTCTCGTCCACGGGATGGGCGACATCCATCCGCCGACCGCCAAGCTCGAGCTCCTCGAGCGCCTGGCCGCGATCGCCCCGTGGCCGGAGACGAAGGTCATCCTCGGCAGCTCGGGCTCGGAGGCCGTGGAAGCGGCGCTCAAGACCGCCGCGCTCGCGAGCGGACGTCCGGGCGTGCTCGCCTTCGAGGGCGGGTATCACGGGCTCACGGTCGGTTCCCTCGCCGTCACCGAGCGGCCGCACTTCCGCGAGCGCTTCGGCCCCCGCCTCTACGGCGGCGTGGCGTTCGCGCCCTGGCCCGCGGGGGCGCCGTCCTCCCCGGCCGCCGTGCTGGAGCGAGTGGCGAGACTCCTCGACGAAGGCGCCCCGAACGGCGATCCGATCGGGACGATCGTCGTCGAGCCGGTCCAGGCCCGCGGCGGCGCCCGGGTGCCGCCCGAAGGCTTCATGCCCGCTCTGTCCGAGATCGCCGACGAGCGCGGCATCCTCGTCGTCGCCGACGAGATCTTCACGGGCCTGGGGCGCTGCGGGGCGCTCTTCGCGTCGAGCCGGGTGGGACTTCGGCCGGACGTCATCTGTGTCGGGAAGGTGCTCGGCGCCGGGCTGCCCCTCTCGGCGTGCCTCGCCCCGGCCGCGGTGATGGACGCGTGGCCGCGGAGCAGCGGGGAGGCCATCCACACCAGCACCTTCCTCGGCCACCCGCTCGCCTGCGCGGCGGCCGTGGCCACCCTCGACGACCTGGAGCGCTGTGACGTGCCGGCCCGGGCCGAAGTCCTGGGCCGGGAGCTGCGCGACGCGCTCGAACGTCGCGCCGGGCGGGCCGCACGGGTGTCGGAGATCCGTGGGCTCGGGCTCCTGATCGGCGTCGCCTTCGCGGACCCCGCCTCCGGCGAGCCGATTCCCGGCGCCGGCGCGCGCGTGGCCCGGCGCCTGCTCGCCGACGGTCTGATCGCGCTTCCGGCCGGCGACCTCGGCGAGGTCCTGGAGCTCGCGCCGCCGGTCACGATCACCGCCGAGCAGATCGGGTACGCCGTGGCCCGGATCGGTGCCGCGATCGAGGAGGCCGGATGAGTCCGCGGGCGGCCGCGTCGCTCCGCACGGCCTTCGCGGTCTGCGCGCTGTGCGCCGCGGCGGCGATTCCGGCCGCCGCCCGGCAGCCCGTGCCCGTCCTGCTCGTCCCCGGGTGGTTCGACTCGGCCCGGGACCTGGCGGCGCTGCGCATCCACCTCCTCGGCGCCGGGTGGCCGGAGTCCCACGTGCGGGCGGTCACGTTCGTCGAGCCTACCGGGAGCAACCGGGACCACGCCGACGAGCTCGAGGCGGTGATCGACTCCCTGCTCGCCGCAACGGGAGCGGAGCAGGTCGACATCGTCGCCCACTCGATGGGTGGGCTGGCTACACGGTGGTACCTCCTCACGCGTCCGGATGCGCCGGTGCGACGAGCGGTCTTCATCGCGTCCCCCCACCGCGGCACGCTATCGGCGTGGCTGGCGTGGGGCGGAGGTCGTGAGGAGATGATGCCGGACAGCCCGCTCCTCGACTCGCTGAACTCCCATGCCCCGGTACCCGAAGGGGTGGAGGCGATCACGGTACGGACGGTGGTCGACACGCACATCGTCCCCGGTGAGAGCGCGACGCTGCCCGGGGTACCCGACTACGCGCTTTGCTGCCCCACGCACGCGGGGCTCCTCAAGGACCTCGACGTCCTGGGGATCGTCCGCGGCTGGCTCGAGCACGGCCGCGTGGACCGGGAGCCGGGCCGGTGAGCCCGGCGCTCCGGGCGCCGTGACCGGCCACGCGGTGGGGGGCACCGATAGCACGGCGTGGCGCGCGGTCCTCTTCGACCTCGACGGAACGCTTGCCGATACCGTCGACCTCATCCTGAGGAGCTATCGGCACACCAGGGTCGAGCACCTCGGCGAGGCCCCGCCCGACGCGCGCTTCCTCGTGACGATCGGCAAGCC
>CALJLC010000198.1 GCA_937982605.1 uncultured Gemmatimonadales bacterium
CGTGACGGTCTGCGAGCCGGACCGATACCCAACGAGCTCGGCCACGAGCGTGTGCTCGCCGGCCGGGACGTTGAGGAGCAGGAAGCGACCCGCGGCGTTGGTCAGCGCACCGATTCCGGTGCCGCCGATGTAGACCTGGACCGCCTCCAGCGGACGCTGCGTGGCAGCGTCGCGCACCGTACCCACCAGCGTGCCCGTTGCCTGGGCCTGGATGGGAGCCGGTGCCCATCCGAGCATGGCCGCGAGCGCCAGAACGAGGCCCCCGCGAAGCATGCCGGACGTGAGACGTGCTGACGTTGTAAACGTCATGTCCGTCCTCCAGCTTGAGTTGGACTGTGGATGCAATCCATGCGCCGACACCCTGACGGAACCCGAACCGATGGGGGGATTCGCGGCAGGGTGACGAAATCGGGCGAGAGAACGTCGGTTCTCACCCATCACGCATGCATTGTCACCGGCAAGGTACGGGGGGGCTCCGGGGGGCGCAACGGCACCGCCATGCCCTTATTTCACGTCAGATCCGGGCCACGCACTCGATCTCGACGTCGCACGCCTTGGGCAGCGCCGCGGCCTCGACCGCGGCGCGCGCGGGGCGGTGGTCCCCGAAGTGCCTCGCGTACACTTCGTTCATCTCCGCGAAGGTGCCCATGTCGGAGAGGAAGACGGTCGTCTTGACCACGCGATCCATCGACGAGCCGGCGGCCTCCAGCACCGCGCGCAGATTGGTCAGGACCAGCTCCGTCTGCTCGGCGACGCTGCCCGTGAGCATCTGACCCGTCTCGGGGTCGAGCGGGATCTGGCCCGAGCCGAAGACCCCTCCGTCGGTGACGACGGCCTGCGAGTAGGGGCCGATCGCCGCGGGGGCTCGGTCGGTCTGAACGGACGAGAGGTCGGGCATGGAATCTCCTGGGACGTGACGGATGGGCGGATGAGGGTGGGCCCGGAAGGTCGGGCCGAGCCGAGGTCAGACGTGCGCCGTGCGCCCGCGGCCCTCGAGGGAAAGGATGGAGTAGGTGTCTTCTTCGACCGCGAGGAGCCGGTCCTGCAGGTTGACCGAGACGCACACGTGGTTCGGGACGATCCGGACCCGCTCGCCGATGCGCGGCTCCCACGTCGTGTCGGCGAGCTCCAGGACGCCGTGCTCCTCGGAGAGCCCCACGACGCGGACCTCGGGCCGGTCGAGCAGGAAGCCGAAGCCGCCGCCCTCCCCTCTCGCCTCCTTGGCCAGCGCCTTCGAGCCGGCGTCGACCACGGCGTGCCCGGGGACCGCCGTGCTGACGACCGTGGCCAGGACCGTGTACGCCAGGTCGGAGGCACGGGCCACCCCGACCTCGAGGCCCTCCCGGTCGAAGTAGATGCACGATCCCGACCGGATCTCGGTCAGGCCGGGGATCTCGTGGCTCCGCCAGAGCGTGGGGGTCGATCCGCCCGAGACGATCTCGGGCTGGAGTCCCTCGGCCGAGAGCGCCGAGAGCGTGCCCCCGACGCGACGGGCGACCTCGGCGAGCGGCGCACCCTGCGCGGACTCGGCCATCCGGACGTGACCCGGATAGAAGAGCACGCCCCGGAACGCGACGCCCGCGAGGCCGGCCGCCCGGGTCGCGAGCTCGACGACCTGGCGCGGCGTCTGCACGCCCACGCGCCCGAGTCCCACGTCCTGCTCCACGAGCACGCCGACCGTTCGTCCCTCCGCATGCGCCGCCTCCGCGAGGGGCTCGAGGACGTCGACCGAGTCGAGCGCCACCTTGAGGTCGACGGTCTCCGGCAGGGCGAGGAGTCGGTCGAGCTTGGCGCGGCCCACCGGCGGATAGGCGAGCAGGAGGTCGGGCGTGAGCTCGGCCATCACCTCGGCCTCGTGCAGCGTCGCCACGGTGAGCCCGCGCGCGCCGGCCTCGAGCTGCAGCCGGGCGATCGCCTTCGACTTGTGCGTCTTGATGTGGGGGCGCCACGCGAGCCCGTGCCCGGTAGCGTAGTCGACCACGCGCTCGGCGTTGGCCCGAGCGCGCGCGAGATCGACGAAGCCCACCGGCGTCTCGATCGTGCCCGGGTCGGTCACGACAGCGCGTCCTCCAGCGCCCGGAGGAAGTCTTCGTCGCCTTCGTGGATCGGCCCGTACCTCAACCAACGCAGCACGCCGTCCCGGTCGATGAGGAACGTCGCCGGAAGCCCGAGCACCTGGTACAGCTCCATGCCGCGCATCTGCGGGTCGTGGAGGATCGTGTACGAGACGGCGTACTCGGCGACGAACAGCTCGACGGCGTCCGCCGCGTCGCCGGTGTCCATCGAGATGCCTACGATCTCGAAGCCGCGCTCCCCCATCTCCTCGTAGAGGGACTGGAGGTACGGCGTCTCGGTCCGGCACGGCGCGCACCAGGTCGCCCAGAGGTTGAGCAAGACGACCTTGCCGCGGAGGTCGGAGAGCGCGACCTCCTCACCCATCAGATTCGTCGCGGCATATTCGCGGGCAGGCTCTCCCACCCGGGGCGGCCCGGCCGCTTCACCGAGGCAGCCGCCGAGGAGGCCCGCCATCGCGAGGGCCAGGACGCCGCAGCCGGTCGGCCCGGCGCGTCGCCGCACGATGTCCATCGTCATGATCCGTTTCTCCGTCAGCGATCGAGCGCGAGCGTTGCGGTGCGCACCCTCGTCTCCGTTTCCCGGGCGTCGGTCCAGGCGACGAGGAAGCGGCCGTCTCCGAGCGGGGCGACCCTCGGAAAGCCGCTCGGCCGCGTCGACGTCGTCGCGGACACCGCTCGGCTCCCTCCCATCGTTCCGTCGGGCGCCACGACCCGCATCCGGACCTCCGCCGCATCGCCTCCCGTCCGCTCCAGCCACACGACCAGCGCGGCACCGTCGTCGAGCAGAAGAACGTCCACCCTGCCGGCCGGGTTCCCGTCGTCCACGACCGTCGGCGGACCGAAGTTTGCGCCCGCGTCCGAAGAGAAGGCGACCTTCGCGCGCGCCACGTCCTCGGCGGCCGTGAACCACGCCACGGCCACGGCCGACCCGTCCGCCGCGACGGCGGGTCCGTTCACCGGGCAGCCACCGATCAGCCAGCCGTCGTCGTGGACCGGAGCACCCTCCGTCCAGGCCCCGTCGACCCGACGCATCACGTAGATGTCCCGGATCTCGTCCTCGGTCCGATTCCGGTAGACCACGACCGGCCCCTGCTCCGTGAGCGCCGCCGACGTCTGACAGCAGTCGCACACGCTCGGGTCGAGGAGCGTCTCGGCGCCGGGCGCGAACCCCGCGCCCTCCCCCGCGACCGAGACGTCCCGGTACCGCAGCGTCATCGCTCCGCGGTGCGCGGCTCCATGGCCGGCGGCACCCGCGGCGGCGGCCGTGGCCCGGCCGTCGAGCCAGACGAAGCCCATCGTCCCGTCGACGTCCGGGAAGGCCGAGACGAATCCGTGCTCGGTCGGGGTCCCGTCCTCGTGGGGCGTCCAGGCGTCGGACCAGCTCCGGCCCGCGTCCGTGGAGTGCACGATCCGGACCCCGTAGTCGTAGCCTCCCTGCGCGCCGCGCTCGAGCCAGTGCGCCCAGAGCGTTCCGTCGGCACCGACCCGCACGGAGGGGAAGTCGGCCCAGTTCACGAAGAAGTCGCTCCGGTGCGCGATCGTCACCGGCTCCGTCCACGCGACCCCGTCGTAGCGGGCGAAGCGGAAGTCGTGGCCCTCGCCGTTCCGCTCGAGCCAGCTCATGAGTACCCCGTCCCCGTCAGGCGCCACGAAGGGCTCCCCGCTGGCCGGGCCGGCCGGGGACGGGATCGCCTCGGTGGTTCCGACGCCGCCGGGGCCGCCGTCCCCCGAGCACGCAACGGTGAAGGCCAGGCAGAGGGCGGTGGCGGCGGAAAGCGCTGGATGGCTCATTTCGTACGGGAGGGAGTAGAGGCGACTTCGGGCGGGCGGGTGGCACCCGCGCCCCGGCTGGAAGTATAAGGTGCAACTCGACCCGCGCGACGAGCCCCCCGGAAAGCCGATGCCGAACCGTAACGAAGAGGGCGCCGCAGACGTCCTCCTTCCGGACGCCCGGCCCGGACGCCGCCGCGCGGACGGGGTGTGCAAGTCGAAGCGTGCTGCGCGTCACACGGTATGGATCGTGTGGCGGACATTTTCAAAGAGGTCTCGATGAGGAAGTCCATTTCCTTCGCCCTTCTCGGCTGCGCGCTCGCGGTGGCGGTGATGCCCTCCCCCGCCGACGCGCAGTTCTTCGGGCGGAACAAGGTGCAGTTCGACGACTTCGACTTCCACATCTACACCACCGAGCACTTCGACTGGTACTTCTATCCGGAGGAAGAGGAGATCATGGCCGACGTCACCCGCATGGGTGAGCGTTGGTACGAGCGCC
>CALJLC010000199.1 GCA_937982605.1 uncultured Gemmatimonadales bacterium
AGATCCTGGGCGCCGCCTGCGGCGCCGTCGTCGCCGGGTGGATCGGGCGGAGCCCGCGCGCGCTCCCAGGCGTCGTGGTCGCGCTCGCGCTCGCCGGCAGCATCGTGAACTGGACGTCGTTCGCCCACCCGACGTGGTTCGTCGTCGGCCAGCTCGTCGCCTACCCGGCGGTCCTCTTCGGCGTGGTGAAGCTCCTCGAGGCGAAGCTCCCCAGACCCGCCCAGCCCGTCTAGCGGTCCTGGTCGCTGACCGGCCGGGTCACCAGCGGCCGGTCCCAGTCCTGGGCCGAGGAGATGTTCGGGTAGCCCCAGTCCTCTCCGTTCCAGCCCTGGAAGCCGTCCATGCGGAAGGTCCAGAACCCGGTCGACATGTCGCTGATGACGATGAGCCCGTCCTCGTTGCGGACGTCCACGCCGAAGGCGCCGTTGAACTGCGAGTACCGGTCGGTGTTCGGCGGGCCGACGTAGGTGTCGTAGTAGCCGACCGTGACCGGGTTCAGCGGATCCTGGAGGTTGAAGATCTGCAGGCCGTCGAGGTAGCCGGAGACGAAGACGTACGGCCAGCGCACCTCGTGGTTGTGCACCAGGTGCCGCCAGTCGGCGGTGAACGCCGAGATCGGCGAGCGGATGTTCTGGACCTCGCCTTCCAGCGCCGGCTGCAGGTCGAAGATGCGCAGCGGGGCGTACTGGTACTCGGTCTCGGCGATGACGTACCGACCGTCCGGGCTCGGCGTGAAGGTGTGGCCGTAGCTGACCCCGCTCACGCCCGTGAGCGTGATCTCGAGCTCGGGGTTCTGCAGGTCGGTGACGTCGTAGATGTAGTAGCCGCCGGTGCCGCCCCCGTAGAAGCGGTCCTCGCCCGTGTCGGGATGGTAGCCGACGTAGAAGTCGTGGTAGCCGCGCCCGCCGCCCTGACCGAGCGGCGACTCGGGCACCGGCACCATGCCGATCCGCGCGTTGGCGAGGTCACCCTCTACGATCATGCCCAGGTCGTAGATGAGGGCGCCGGGGGCGTTGGCCGTGGTGAAGAGGTACACCCGGTCGTTGGAGTGCTTGTAGATGAAGATGTTGTGGAAGCCGCCCGGCATCTCGGGCTCCCGGATGCGCGCCACCTCGCGCACCGTCGACGGGTCGGGCAGGCCGGTGACGTCCAGGATCACGGCGCCGAGGTCGTTGTTCGGCCCCCCGGATCCGAACTGCAGGGACTGCACGAGGTAGTAGCGGTCGTTCCACTTGAAGTGCTTGACGTCCATCCCCCCCGTGCGCTGATGGAGGTCCTGGTTCTCGATCCGCCACCGGTACAGGAGCTCGGGCTTCTCGGGATCGGCGATGCTGATGATGTCGGTCCCCTTCGGACCCTCGTCCCCGTAGACCATCCGCGCCACGTACGCGTACGGCCGGTCCAGCTCCTGCTCGACGTCCATGTCCGCGACCGAGAGCCGGGGACCAAGGGGCAGGTGTCCCAGCACCTCGATGTTGTCGCTGCCGCGGTTCAACGGCGTCCAGGGCACCTGCTGGGCGGCGGCCGGGACGACGGCGAAGGCGGTCGCGGCGAGCGCGGCGGCGGCGAGGGTTCGATGCGTTGTCATGGGCGGTGTCGTTCGGGATCTCCGGATGATGGCGCGGAAAGTGGGGTGCGGCCCGGGGATCGGGCAACCGTGCGCTCTCCAGGGCCCGTCCGGCCCTCGGAAGCGCATGTCCCGCGTCCCCAAGGGCTTGTAGATTGAAGATCTGGGCTCCGGACGCCGCCCCGGGCGCGTCCGCCGACGTGAACCTCCCGCCCCCCCGATGACCACCTCGCTCAGCCTCGCATTGCTCCAGAGCCGACCCGACGGTTTCGCGCTCGGCGACTTCTGGAGTCTCACCCAGCAGGCCGGACCGCTCCGGTGGCCGATCTACTTCGTCCTCGCCTTCGGCCTGGTCCAGGTGTTCCTGAAGCTGTTCGAGCTCGTGCGGGACCGCGGCGTCTCGCGGCGACTCCACGCGGCGGACTACGCCTCGATGTCGCTCCAGCAGATTCTCGGGCTGGTGTCCAGTCAGAAGGCCAGCATGCTGGCCTCGCTGCAGTCGACGATGCTCAACGTCTTCCAGACGCGCCCCGGGGAAGGGCTCCTTCGCGACGAGATCACGAATTTCGTGGACTTCCAGCAGGCGCAGTTCGCGGTCTTCCAGCGGCGGATGGAATTCCTGTCGGACACCGCCGGCGCCCTCGGGCTCATGGGCACCGTGTGGGGGATGTTCACCGTCTTCTTCCAGGGATCCGCCGAGCAGGACGTGATCCTGCGCGGGATGGGGATCGCGCTTATCACGACGCTCCTCGGTCTGGTCGTCAGCATCATCCTGAGCTTCAGCGCGACGGAGCTGTCGACGTACTTCAGCAAGCGGCTGGAGCAGGTGTCCCGGAAGTCCGACGAGCTCCGCTTCCGACTCATGGAGCTGGCGCCCGCGCCGGCGACCTACCCGGCTCCGCCGCCCGCCGCACCGCCTCGGCAGCCGACGCCCGCGGCGCCGCCCCAGCGCGACGCTCCGCAAACAACTCCAACCAAACCCACACCAACTACCACACCCATAAAAACAACACCCAAACCAACACCACCCA
>CALJLC010000200.1 GCA_937982605.1 uncultured Gemmatimonadales bacterium
GCGCCGCCGGCCGCGCCCGCGCCCGCGCGACCCTCGGCCCCACCCGCTGCGCCGACCCGGACTCCGCCGGCCCCGACGTCCGACGCCGCCCCGGTGGTGTCGCAGCCGACGGGCAACGGCGCCTCGGCGACGGTCCGTACCGAGGGGCTTCCGGGCTCCGCGAGCCGGCTCACGGAGCTCCTCCCGGCGGTGTCCCGGGCCGCGGCCCTCGTGCAGGCGTTCCGCGACTTCGGGCACCGCCTGGCGCGCATCGATCCGCTCGGCAGCGAGCCACTCGGGCACCCGCAGCTCTCCCCCGCCTTCCACGGCACGTCGACCGAGGAGCTCTCGCAGCTCCCGGCCTCGCTCATCCTCGACGCCGAGGAGGCGGAGGGTCGCTCGGTGGCCGACGCGCTCGCCGATCTCGGCGAGATCTACGCCGGCTCGCTGGGCTACGAGTTCGAGCACCTCGACGACCACGTGAAGGTGAAGTGGCTCTGGGACCACGTGGAAGACGGCCACCACCTGCCGGAGCTCCCCGCCGGGGAGCGGCGGCGGCTCCTGCGCCGGATCAGCGAGGCGGAGGGACTCGAGCAGTTCCTCCACCGGACGTACCTGGGGCAGAAGCGCTTCTCCCTGGAGGGCAACGACGTCCTCGTGCCGATGCTCGATCTGGTGATCGAGGAGGTCGGGCGCGGCGGCGGCTCGGAAGTCGTGCTGGGGATGGCGCACCGGGGCCGGCTGAACGTGCTCACGCACACCGTCGGGGTCTCGTACGGGGAGCTGCTGGCGGAGTTCGAGGGGCCGTCGTACCGCGGCGGCCAGCTCGACATCGCGGGCACGGGTGACGTGAAGTACCACCACGGGGCGCGCGGCACGCGCTCGGTCGAGGGAGGTCGGGACGTCCGCGTGACGCTGGCGCCCAACCCGAGCCACCTCGAGTTCGTGAACCCGGTCGTCATCGGGATGGCCCGCGCCAAGCAGCACGCACGCCTGACCGGCGGCGCAGAGCCGGACACCAGCTCGGTCGTGCCGGTCCTCATGCACGGTGACGCCGCCTTCGCCGCCGAGGGGGTCGTCGCGGAGACGCTCAACATGGCGCGTCTCGAAGGCTACGACGTCGGCGGAACGCTGCACATCATCGTCAACAACCAGGTGGGCTTCACCACCGACCCGGAGGACGGGCGCTCGACGTACTACTCCTCCGACCTGGCCAAGGGGTACGGGATCCCGGTCGTGCACGTGAACGCCGACGACCCCGAGGCGTGCCTCGGGGCCGTGCGCCTGGCGATGGCGTACCGCCGCGAGTTCGCCGACGACTTCGTCATCGACCTCGTGGGCTACCGTCGGCACGGGCACAACGAGGGAGACGAGCCGGCCTACACGCAGCCGGTGAAGTACCGCACGATCTCCTCGCACCCGACCGTTCAGGAGATCTACTCGAACCGGCTCGTGGACGCCGGCGTGATCTCCGACGAGGAGGTCGCGGAGATGCGCTCCGAGATCACCGAGGAGCTGCGCGGCGTGCAGGACCAGGTGCGCGACTACCGCCCGGTCGAGGACGATCCGCCCGACGAGGAGCGCGAGGTCCCGGTCGTCCCGGAGACGACGGGCGTGGCGCTCGAGATGCTCGAGCGCATCAACAACGCGACGGTCGACCTCCCCGACGGCTTCTCCCCGCACGCCAAGCTCTGGCGACAGCTCGGCCGCAGGGCGTCGAACTTCGGGCCCAACCGGGAGATCGACTGGGGCCACGCCGAGGCGCTGGCCTTCGGGAGCCTGCTCCTGGAAGGCATCCCCGTCCGGCTCACGGGCCAGGACGCGCAGCGCGGCACCTTCAGCCACCGGCACGCCGTGATCCACGACGTCGAGACCGGCGCGGAGTACACGCCGCTCGACGCGCTCTCGGACTCGCACTTCGAGGTCTACAACTCGCCGCTCACCGAGACGGCGGTCGTCGGCTTCGAGTACGGCTACTCGGTCGGCTGCGACAACGACGTGGTGCTCTGGGAGGCACAGTTCGGCGACTTCGTCAACGTCGCGCAGGTCATGATCGACCAGTTCCTGTCGTCGGGTCACCAGAAGTGGGGGCAGTACTCGAGACTCTCGCTGCTCCTTCCGCACGGCTACGAGGGCCAGGGCCCCGAGCACTCGAGCGCCCGCCTCGAGCGTTTCCTCCAACTCTGTGCCGAGGGGAACATGCGGGTGACCTACCCGACGACCCCCGCGCAGTACTTCCACATGCTGCGTCGCCAGGCGCTGCGTCGTCCCGAGCGGCCGATGATCGTCATGACTCCGAAGAGCCTGCTGCGGCTGCCGCAGGCGACTTCCCTCGTGGCGGACCTCACCGAGGGCGGCTTCCGGCACGTCCTGGCGGATCCGACGGTGGAGGATCCGTCGGCGATCACCCGCCTGGTCCTGTGCAGCGGGAAGTTCTACTACGACATGCAGGCTCACGAGCGCCGTGGCGACCGGCCCGACGTGGCCGTCGGGCGCCTCGAGCTCCTCTACCCCTTCCCGGAGGCGGCGCTCGGCGAGATGCTCGCCCTGTACCCCAACCTGGCCGAGGTCGTCTGGGCGCAGGAGGAGCCGCGCAACATGGGCGCGCTCACCTACGTGGGCCCGAGGCTGCGCGTCGTCGTCCCCCGCAAGATCCCGCTCTCACACGCCTCGCGGCCCGAGCGTGCGAGTCCGGCCGAGGGGAAGGCGTCGACGCACGCGATCAACCAGGAGGCGCTCGTCCTCGAGGCGCTCGGCATCGCACCCTAGGGGACACACCACGCCGTGCACCTGCCGTTCGAGCTCGACCGCCCGCTCGTCTTCTTCGACCTCGAGACGACCGGGCTCGACCTCAGGAACGATCGCATCGTGGAGCTGGCGTTCATCAAGTGGACGCCGCACGGAGACATCCTCGAGCGCGAGCGCCGCTTCAACCCGGGCTTCCCGATTCCGCCCGAGGCGACCGCGGTGCACGGCATCACCGACGCGGACGTCGCCGACGAGCCGGACTTCTGTCGGACCGCCCGTTCGCTGACCGAGATCCTGGAGGGCTGTGACCTGGCCGGCTTCAACGTGCGCCGTTTCGACATCCCGATGCTCGTGAGCGAGTTCGAGCGGTGCGGGGTCGCCTTCTCGCTCGCGGGGCGCCGGGTCGTGGACATGCAGAACATCTTCCACCGCGAGGAGCCGCGGGACCTCTCGGCGGCCGCGCGCTTCTACCTCGAGCGCGAGCACGAAGAGGCCCACACCGCGCTCGGTGACATCCGCACCTCGGCCGCGGTCCTGGGGGCCCAGATCGCCCGCTACCCCCACCTGCCCCGCGACCTCGACGGCCTGCACGCCTACTGCGAGGAGTACGCCCCGACCCGCACCGAGCTCGATCGCTGGTTCAGCCCGGAGGAGGAGGGGCGTGTCTTCCGCAGGGGGAAGCACCGCGGAACCCCTCTGGCGGAGGTCGCACGGGACACCCCCGATTACCTGCACTGGATGCTCGGGACCGACGACATGGATCCGGACGTCCTCGACGTGGTTCGCGCCGCCCTCGGCATCGAGGTCGAGGACGGCCCGGAAGAACCGATGGACTGAACGAGTGACTCGATGAGGAGCATCACCCGATGACGGCTCACCCCACCCCCGTCCGCGAGGCCCCACGACGGCTTCCCCCGCTCGGCGCCCCGACCCTCTCCGCCTTCGTGCTCCTCGGGGCGCTCGGTGCGGCGAGCGTCGGGCTCGCGCCAGCTCCCGCGTCCGCGCAGGAGGCGATCACAACCGAGCACATGGCGTCGTTCTTCCCGCGTGCGATCGGCCCGGCGGTCACCGGCGGCCGGATCCACGACGTGGAGGCGCTGCCGAACGATCCGTCGACGATCCTCCTCGGTTCCGCGTCGGGGGGCCTGTGGAAGACGACGAACCGCGGGCAGACGTGGGTCAACACCTTCGCCGACATGCCGGTGAGCACCTTCGGGGACATCGCGATCTCCCGCTCGAACCCGAACGTGGTCTACGCCGGCACCGGCGAGCAGCAGAACCGGCAGTCGAGCTCGTACGGCAACGGCGTCTATCGCTCCGACGACGGCGGGGACACGTGGCGACACCTCGGACTCGAGCAGACGCGCCACACCGGGAAGGTCCTGATCCACCCGACCGACCCGAACACGGTGTGGGTCGGCGCGCTCGGCAACCTCTGGGCGGGCTCGGAGGAGCGCGGCGTCTACAAGAGCACCGACGGCGGCCGGAGCTGGCGGAAGGTCCACTACGTCGACGAGCACACCGGCGTGATCGACATGGCGATCGACCCGTCGAACCCGAGCGTGCTGTACGCGGCCACGTACCAGCGGCT
>CALJLC010000201.1 GCA_937982605.1 uncultured Gemmatimonadales bacterium
CCCGCAGCGCGTCTCCCTCACCCACTCCGGTGCCGAGGCGGTCGACGGTGCGATCAAGCCCGCCCGCAGCGCGACGGGCCGGACCGACGTCATCGCCTTTCGCGGCGCCTTCCACGGCCGCACGTACGGCGCCATGAGCCTCACGTCGAGCAAGGTGATCCAGCGCAAGTCGTTCGGGCCGCTCCTGCCCGGCGTCCACCACGTCCCGTACCCGAATCCCGCACGGCCCCCGTATCCGGGCGCCGACGTCGTCGAGCACACGCTGTCGGCGATCCGGGAGCTCTTCCGGCGGCACGTGGCACCGTCGGACGTGGCGGCGGTCTTCGTCGAGCCGATGCTCGGCGAGGGCGGCTACGTCGTGCCCCCGGACGACTTCCTGGTCGGGCTGCGCGCGCTGTGCTCCGAGCACGATATCGTGCTCGTCTTCGACGAGATCCAGACGGGTGTCGGCCGGACCGGGCGCATGTGGGCGGCCGAGCATTCGGGCGTGCAGCCGGACGTCCTCCTCGCCGGCAAGGGGCTCGCCTCCGGGATGCCGCTCGGCGCCATCGTCGCGAAGGCGTCACTGATGCGATGGGGCAGGGGCTCGCACGGCTCCACGTACGGGGGCAATCCGGTGGCGTGCGCGGCCGCCCTGGCCACGCTCGACCTCGTCGAAGGCGGGCTGGCCGAGAACGCCCGCGTCGTGGGGGCGCGGATGCTCGAGGCCCTGGAAGACATGCGGGCGCGGGCGCCGCGGATCGCCGACGTCCGGGGACGCGGGCTCTTCATCGGCGTCGAGCTCGGCGACGACCCCTCGACGGGGCGGACCGCCGCGCAGGTCGTCGACGACACGGTGCAGGCGGCCTTCCGCCGGGGCCTTCTCCTCCTGGGGTGCGGGGAAGGGGTGATCCGGCTCTGCCCCCCCCTCGTGCTCGACGAGCAGGACGCCCACACCGGCCTGGCCCTGATCGAGACCTGTCTGGTCGGCGAGGCGTAGCGGGCGGCCCCCCTCGTTCGTCGCCCTTGATCCGGGCGGCACGCCGGTTGAACGGTGAAAGGGTCCTCCTTCTCGCGCGAAGGCCGCCGGATCGGCCTCTCGCTCCGCGCCCCCCCCGACCATGCGCCGTGACATTCTCCACATCGGAGCCGCGAACCTTCGCTACGAGATCCGCGAGATCGTTTCCGCGGCCGACACGCTGGAGTCCCTGGGCCGGGAGATCGTCTGGGAGAACATCGGCGATCCGGTCAAGAAGGGAGAGCAGCCTCCGGAGTGGATCCGCTCGGCGGTCTCCGATCTCGTACGCGTCCCGGACTCCTGGGCGTACTGCGACACCCGCGGCGTGCCCGAGGTGCGGGAGTTCCTTGCGAGTGAGGTGAACGCCCGTGGAGGGACCCGGGTCGGCCCCGACGACATCATGTTCTTCAACGGCCTCGGGGACGCCGTCGCCAAGGTATACGGCATGCTGCGCAGAGAGGCGCGCGTACTCGGGCCGTCGCCCGCCTACAGCACGCACTCGTCCGCGGAGGCCGCCCACTCGGGCTACGAGCACCTGACGTATGCGCTGGATCCCCACGACGGCTGGATGCCGGACCTGGAGGATATCCGCAACAAGGTGCGCTACAACGATTCGATCGCCGCGATCCTCCTTCTGTCGCCGGACAATCCCACAGGAGCGGTCTACCCGCGCGAGCTGCTCGAGGAGATCGCCGCGATCGCCCGCGAGAACGACGTCTTCCTGATCGCGGACGAGATCTACGCGAACATCGTCTTCAACGGCGGTCCGCGGCTGCACATGAGCGACTGGATCGGTGACGTGCCGGGCATCGCCATGCGCGGGATCAGCAAGGAGTATCCGTGGCCCGGGGCACGCTGCGGGTGGCTGGAGATCCTCAACCGGGAGAGCGATCCGCTCTTCTCGGAGTACGTGGAGTCACTCCTGGCGGCGAAGCGGCTGGAGGTCTCCTCCACCACGCTGCCGCAGATGTCGATCCCGGTGGTCATGGGCGACCCCCGCTACCCGGAGCATCTGGCCAGCCGCGAGCGCCAGTTCGCGGAACGGGCGTGCGAGATCGAGCGCGCCATGGCCGGGTGCGATCACGTCATCATGAACAAGCCGGCCGGGGGCTTCTACTTCACCGTCGTCTTCCGCGACGGGGTCCTGCGGGACGATCAGCGCCTGCCCATCGCGGAGCCGGAGCTCCGCCGGACGGTCGAGACGCTCGTCGAGGGGGTCGCGCCCGACAAGCGGTTCGCGTACTGGCTCATGGGCGCTACGGGGATCGTCGTCGTCCCGCTCACCGGGTTCCAGTCGGACTACCACGGCTTCCGCGCGACGCTGCTCGAGGCCGACGACGAGCGCCGGGCCTGGATCTACGCCACGCTGCGACAGGCCATCGACGAGTACGTGGCGAGCTGAGGCTCAGCCTCGTGTCGACGTGTCGGCGTGGAGCGGCTCGAGGTGGAATCCGAGCCGCTCCACCACGGCGTCGACGCGCGTCCGCAGCTCGCGTCGGCTCTGGGCGCCCAGGTTCACGACCGCGTAGCGCGAGCTCCAGCCGTCCTCGGCCTCGAAGTCGGAGAGGTCGACGCCCTCCTCGCACTCCACCCAGACGAGGGTCTGCGGATGCTCGCGCTCGACCGCCGAGACGTCGGCGGGCGTCGGCGCCCGCGTGACGCGAACCGGCTCGAAGGTCCGCAGCGGAAAGCTCGAAGCCATCCGGTAGCGGCCACCCTCGGCCGCCGCCGGCGACTCTCCCACCGCCAGCGCGAGTGACACGGCGTACCCGCTCATCCCGTCGACCTTGCGGTACAGATCCGCGAACTGCCCACAGATGCGAGGATTGATCTCGATGATGTGGATCCGGTCCGCGACCGGCTCGTAGATCATCTCCACGTTGAACAGGGTCTGGTCCAAGCCGAGTCCGAGCACGGCCCGACGGGCGATGTCGCACATCTCCTCCTGGACCTCCGGCCGCCGTACCGACGGATAGTCGAAGCGCGCGAAGCTCGGCACGCGGGGGTGCAGGATCGAGTCCACGACGCCGAGGATCCGGACTTCCCCGTGCCGGACCCACCCCTCCACCGTCACCTGTCGGCCGTGCAGCAGCTCTTCGGCGAGGAAGCGACTGCCGTCGACGTCGAAGTCCGTGAGGTCGGCGAGGAGGCGATTGAAGAGCGCGACGTAGTCGTGCACGAACTCGATCGCGGCTGGCCGGTCCACGAAGGCCTCGAGCTCGGCCCGGGAGCGGATCTTCCCGGACATGACGCTGAACGCACCCTTGATGGGCTTGATGAAGCAGGGATATCCGGTCGACGGATCGGCGAGCGGTCGTCGGGCCAGATCGACGAGGTCGAAGCGTGGTGTGGCTTCCGGGACCGACGCCTGCTGCGAGAGGCGTGAGTAGTACTTGTGCGAGGCCCGCAGCACCGCCCGCGGGGCGGGACCGGGCAGGCCGAGACGCTCGGCGAGCGCCGCCGCCAGCGTCGCGCCCGGGTAGTCGCTCGAGCTCGTGACCCCGTCGACGCGGCCCCGCCACCGGCCTTCGGCGTCGTCGAGCCAGGCGGCGGGGTCGAGGTCGGCGGGACACTCGTGGTCGGACGGCTCCGCGAACAGCACCTTGTAGTCGTCCTGCCAGTCGCTGCGGCAGGCCTCCAGCTGCCTGCGATCCCATTCGGTGGGGAACGCGTACAGGACACGCTTCATGCGGATCGTCGACTCATTGCCGTTCGCCGTGCGGGAGATCGAGCACGTGTGGATTCCGGTCACGGACGGGGCACGCCTGTCCGCGAGGCTCTGGCTACCAAAGACGGGCGAGCCCGTGCCCGCGGTGGTCGAGTATATCCCGTACCGGAAGCGCGACGACACCCGGTGGCGGGACGAGCCGATGCACGGTTACTTCGCCGGACACGGCTACGCGTGCGTGCGGGTCGACGTCCGTGGGTCCGGCGCCTCGGACGGCGTGCTCGAGGACGAGTACTCGGATGCGGAGTGGGCCGACGCACTGCGGGTCCTGACCTGGATCGCCGCGCAGCCGTGGTGCGACGGTCGGATCGGGCTCATGGGCAAGTCGTGGGGGGGAATCAACGCCCTGCAGATCGCGGCGTTGCAGCCGCCCGAGCTGAGGGGCGTCATC
>CALJLC010000202.1 GCA_937982605.1 uncultured Gemmatimonadales bacterium
GCGGACGTCGAGATGGTCCTGGCCAAGGCCGACCTCGACATCGCGCGCATGTACACCCGGCTCGTCCCCGGGCCGGCGCTCCCCCTCTTCGACCGGGTGCAGGAGGAGTTCGACCGGACCGTCGAGCTCGTGCTGCGGATCCGGGAGAGCCCCGAGCTGCTCGCCTCCGAACCGACGCTGCGTCGCTCGATCCGCCTGCGGAACCCCTACGTCGATCCGATGAACGTGCTGCAGGTCGATCTGCTCGGGCGCTGGCGCGCGGAGGACCGTCCCGACGGACCGCTCCTGGAGGCCCTGCTGGCCACCGTCAACGGCATCGCCCGCGGGCTGCAGAACACGGGCTGAGCGCGCGGGAGCTTCCGCGGCGGGCACGGAGGCCGCACGGACGACACTTCCCGAGGCCGTGAGGCGTAGTACACGCATCGCGACCGCCACGCGATCCGACTCACGATCTTCACGGAGCGTCACCATGCACCGACTTCGCCCGATCGCGTCGGGCCTCCTCGCGGCGGTCCTTCTCTTCTCTCCCTCGGTAGCCGCCCAGGGGCCCCCTCCCCCGAGAGGCCACGCCGGCGGCGAGCTCCTCGTGGCGGTGCCGGTGGGGGAGTTCGCCGAGAACGTGGGCACGGGCTTCGGGCTCGGCGGCTTCGGCCGCTGGGTGCTCGACGAGCAGGGCGTCGCTTCCCTGCGTGCAGACCTCGGCTTCCTGAACTACGGCAGGGAGACGATCCAGATCTGCATCACCACCCCGTGCCGCGTGACCGGCGAGCTGACGACCTCGAACAACATCGTCTATGGCGGTCTCGGGCCTGAGCTGGCGGTCGGCGGTCAGGGAGCGCTGCGCCTCTACGTCAACGGCAGCATCGGATTCGCCTACTTCGCCACGACCTCGTCGGTCGAGGGCCAGAACAACGTCGGCGACCCCTTCGCGTCGCACACCATCTGCGACGCCGCCACCTTCGCGTGGATGACCGGCGGCGGTCTCCAGATCCGGGTCTCGAGCGGTGGCAATCCGATCTCGCTCGACTTCGGAGCGCGGTACCACGGCAACGGCGAGGCCGAGTACCTCCGAAAGGGAGACATCGAGGACCTCCCCGACGGGAGCATCCGTCTCAACCCGCAGCGGAGCGCGACCAACCTCTGGACGATCCGCGTCGGCGTGTCGGTCGGGATCTCGGGCGGCTAGCGCACCGGCCGGCTTCAGCGGCCGGCGTCGAGGGCGAACGTCCAGACCGTCGGGACGTCGGCGTCCGGCCGCTCGCCGGTCACCGCGCGACCCGCCAGGACCGTCACGTACTGCACCCCGTCGACGGCGTACGTCACGGGTGACGCCGTGCCGCGGCCGACGTCGGCCGACCAGAGCTCGTCCCCGGTCCAGGCGTCGAAGGCGACGAGGCGGTCGCCCGTGCCCCAGAAGACGAGCCCGCCCCCCGTCGAGAGCGCGCCGCCGTTGTCGCCCCGGGTCGGGAAGCGCCACACCTCCCGGCTCTCCGCCGGGTCCCACGCCACCAGCATCGTCGGCGAGCCCGCGACCTCCGGTCGCTCCGGGCGCTCGCCGCCGGCGCTTCCGAAGACCGTGCCCGTGTTCCACTGACCGGGCACGTAGTCGAGGCCTTCGGTCATCTCGTAGTAGAAGTTGTTGTTCTTGGCCGGAAGGTAGACGAGTCCCGTCCCGGGGTTCCACGCCATCGGCGGCCAGTTGTGCGCACCCGTCGGCCCCGGAGACAGCCACGCGCCGCCGGTTCGACCGTAGCGGGCGCCCGGCGCCTCGACGGGACGCCCGGTCTCCGCGATGTGCGTCGCCCACGTGACCTCGTCGGCGAAGGCCTGCCCCGAAAGGAATTCGCCCGTGACCCGGTCGATCACGTAGAAGAAACCGTTCTTAGGGGCCTGCACGATCACCCGGCGCTCGCGGCCGGCGATCTCGAGGTCGAGGAGCATGAGTGGCTGGGTAGCCGTGTAGTCCCAGTCGTCTCCGGGGGTGGTCTGGTAGTGCCACCGGTACTCCCCCGTCCGGCCGTCGAGCGCCACGATCGAGGAGAGGTAGAGGTTGTCGCCGCCGCCGGGGCTCCGGTGATCCCGGCTCCACGGCGATCCGTTCCCGGTGCCGATGTAGAGCAGGTCCAGCTCGGCGTCGTACGCCATGGCGTCCCACACCGTGCCTCCGCCGCCGACCTTCCACCACTCGCCGGTCCACGTCTCGGCGGCCGCCCGCATCGCCTCGCTCTCGAAGCCGTCGGCCGGGTTGCCCGGCACGGTGTAGGTGCGCCAGAGCTGCTCGCCGTCGTCGACGTCGTAGGCGGTCACGTAGCCTCGCACGCCGTACTCGGCGCCGGCGTTTCCGATGACGACCCGGTCCCCGAGCACGCGCGGCGCACCCGTGATCGAATAGTCCCGGCCGGCCGGCGTCGTCTGCACCGACCACTCGACCCGACCGCTGTGCCGGTTCAGCGCCACGAGCCGACCGTCGAGCAGGCCGGCAAAGACCCGATCGCCGTGCATGGCCAGACCGCGGTTCACATCCCCACAGCAGACCGACGGCCCGCCCTGCTCCTCGTCCGGAATCCCGGGATCCCAGAACCAGAGCTCCTCGCCCGTGCGCGCGTCCAGAGCGAAGACCGTGCTCATCGGGCCGGTGGCGTACATCACCCCGTCCGCCACGAGCGGCGTCGACTCGAGGCGAGCCCCGCGGCGCGGGATCTCCCAGCTCCAGGCGACTCCGAGGCGACCGACGTTCAGCCGCGTGATCCGGTCGAGCGGGCTGTAGCGCTGCTCGGTGGCGTCGCGGCCGTGGGCGCGCCACTCGTCGGCCGACGCCGACGGGTTCACGGCAGGAGACTGCCGGGCGGAGAGCGGCGCAGGGACGGCGAGGAGGACGCCGACCCCGAGGGTGGCGGCGACAGCGGACTTCGCGATGCGCATACGATACGACCTCGGCAGGCGGTGGACCGACATCTTACGCCGCGTGCGCTTCGCGTGCAGGGAGCGGACCCGGACGCCGCGTTGACTCGGCGAGCACCCCGGACAGCCTCGAGAGGGTCGCGCTTCCGACCCGGCTGTTCAATCACAGCAAGGAGCATCCACACCCGACGCGCTCCACGAGCGCATCATGGAGCGCCTTCGGCTGTTCGGCGCCCTTCAGCGCATGATCAACACGACGGTGCCGACCCCCGTCCGCTAGCGGCGGCGCGCGAACCCTCCCCGGATCGCCGATTCCGGGATCCGCTCAGCGACGTCGGCCCGACCTCCGACGACGTCGGTGCGACCGGCCACTCCGCTCTCCGCGAGAGCCCTCCCGAGGCGCCGCGACGGTCGCGCCGTAGGCGAAGCCGTCGAGTCGGCGGCGGTCGATCGTCGATCCGACCGCCCGCTCGATCCTGCGGAAGTCACCCTCCTCATCCGGTGACACCAGCGTGAACGCCTCCCCCGTCGCCTGAGCACGCCCGGTGCGACCGACCCGGTGGATGTAGTCCTCGACCACGTTGGGAACATCGAAGTTGATCACGTGGCTCAGCCGCTCGACGTCGATCCCGCGCGCGGCGATGTCCGTTGCGACCAGCACGCGGAAGTCTCCGCGCTTGAAGCCCGCCAGCGCCTTCGTGCGCTGCGACTGACTCCGGTTGCCGTGGATGCGCTCTGCGCTGATGCCGTTCCGGCCCAGGAGCTTCGCCAGGCGATTGGCGCGGTGCTTCGTGCGTGTGAAGACGAGGGCCTCCTGGACCTGCTCGCTCCGGAGGAGGTCGACGAGGAGCGCTCCCTTGAGGAGGGCGGGGACGGGCCACGCCGCCTGCGCGACGCCCTCGGCCGGAGCGGCGTTGCGTTGCAACGAGACCTTCGCGGGTCGATCCAGAATCTCGTGCGTCAGCTTCTCGATCTGCGGAGGCATCGTGGCGCTGAAGAACAGCGTCTGCCTGGGTCGGGGCACGTGGCGCAGCACGCGACGGATGTCGGGCAGGAAGCCCATGTCGAGCATGCGATCCGCCTCGTCGAGCACGAGGTACTCGAGCGCGGCCAGCCGCGCGTAGTCGAACTGGAAGTGGTCGAGCAGCCGGCCGGGCGTCGCGACGATGGTGAATCGGGCGAGGCCGGGCAGGTCGTCCGGGAGCTGGAGCGCCAGCTCACGAGTGGGAGCGAGCACGAGCGCGCGCGTCACCCCCCGCGCGCGCGCGACGAGCTGATGGAGGATCGGCAGGAGGAACGCGGCCGTCTTGCCGCTCCCCGTGGCCGCGCAAGCGAGGAGGTCCCGGCCCTGGAGGGCAGCCGGGATGGCTTCGGTCTGGATGGGTGTCGGCTGGACGAAGCCCAGCCTGTCGACCCCCCGGAGGAGGGTCGGGTGCAGCTTCAGTGTGGCGAACGCCAAGGTGTAGTCCTGTTCGGGGGCGCACCGGAGGGCGCCGCGCGAAGCGGCGGCGCGACAGGCGGGGCGCAGAATCGGAGGTGGGTGCCGGCCCTCGGAACCGA
>CALJLC010000203.1 GCA_937982605.1 uncultured Gemmatimonadales bacterium
ATGATCCGCAGGTGCCCGAGGTCCTCGAGCACCGCGGCGTCGAGCGCCCGCTCGAGCTCGAGCTGCATCTCTTCCACCCGCAGGCCGCGCAGATCGATCTCGGTCCGCACCGTTTCGGTCTCGGGTCCGCTCCACCCGCCCCGCCGGCCGGCGGGCTCCGCGGCGGGCGCGTCGATCGGCTCCAGGTCGTCGAGCGCCACCTCGAAGCGGTGCGCGCCGTCCTCTACTAGTGCCCGTTCTTCCCGCACCTCCGCGATCCGACCCCGTGCACCCGTCGAGCGGATCCGCACGTGCACACCGACCGCCGCGACGTCCGGATCGAGCGTCGTCGAGGCTCCGGCCCCCGCCCGCGATCCCGACCGACCGCGTCCGTGGCGCCGCTGCTTCCCACCCTTCCGCGCCTCTCGGTGCCGCCCCGCCGCCCGCTCGACGGCCCGTCGGGCTTCGGTGGCGGCGTCGTCGACGTCCTCACCCTGGTCGACCGCGGCCTTGAGGCGGCCGATGGCGGTCTCCACCTCCGCGCGTGCGTCCATGAGCAGCTTCCGCGCCTCGGCGTGCGCCCGGTCCTCGGCCTCGCGCTCCGCCTCGTCCAGCGTCTGCGCGCGCTCCTCGACCTCGGAGCGGAGGCGCTGGGTCCGTGCCCGCTCGACGTCCAGCTCGTGGAGGAGTCGCTCGACCTCGCGCTCCTGCGCCTCGAGGCGCTCGAGGACCTCCTCCATGCGCAGCGCCTCGTCGTCGAGGTACGTCTCGGCCCGGTCGAGCACGTCGGGCGGAAAGCCGAGCCTTCGCGCGATGGCCAGCCCCCAGCTTCGCCCCGGGCGCCCCTTCACGAGCCGGTACGTCGGCTCCATCAGCTCCCCGTCGAACTGGAGCGAGGCATTCACGATCCCGCTTCCGGGGGCGTCGAGCTGCTTGAGCTCCCCCAGGTGGGACGAGGCGAGCGTGGTCGCGCCCCTGTGCACCAGCTCCTCGAGCACGGCGCGCGAGAGCGCCGCTCCCTCGGCCGGATCGGTCCCGGTCCCCATCTCGTCGATGAGCACGAGCGACCCCTCGTCGGCCGACGACACGATCTCGGACAGGTTCGCGAGGTGCGCGGAGAAGGTGGAAAGGCTCTGTGCGATCGACTGCTCGTCCCCGATGTCCGCCCAGAACGAGGAGAAGACGGGCAGGCGGGTCCCGGCCCCGACCGGGGGCACCACACCGCTCTGAGCGAGCGCCGCCACCAGCCCGGTCGCCTTGAGGAAGACGCTCTTGCCGCCCGTGTTCGGACCGGAGACGACGAGACACCGCTCGTCGGGCTCGAGCACGAGGTCGTAGGGAACGACCGGCCCCTTCGCCGCCTCGAGCAGGAGCGGGTGACGCGCCTCGCGCAGCTCCAGCCCCGCCCGCGGGTCTTCGGCTACGCCCGGGGGCTCCGCGCCCCACGCGACGGCGGCCCGGGCTCTCGCGTGCAGCGAGTCGAAGTCCGCGAGCGCGTCGAAGGCGCCGGCCAGGGCGTCCCGATGGGGCCCGACCCGCTGCGTCAGGGCGCCCAGGACGCGCCGGACCTCGCGGGCCTCGTCCCGCTCCAGGTCCCGGAGGCGGTTCATCGCCTCGATCGCCACAGGGGGCTCCACGTACAGCGTGGCGCCGGTCTGCGACTCGTCGTGGACGATCCCGCCGACCTCTCCCCTGCCCTCGCGACGGATCGGCACGACGTAGCGGCCGTCGCGGAGCGTCACCGAGCCGTCGGCGACGACGAAGCGCTCGGGCAGCGAGCCGAGGTATCCCTCGAGGAGTCGGACGATCTTCGCGTGCGCGCCCCTCAGCCGGTCGCGGATCCGCTTCAGCTCGGCCGACGCGGTCGAGAGGACGTTCCCCTCCTCGTCGACGCACCGTCCGAGCTCCTTCTCCAGCTCGCGCATCTCCACGAGCCGCGCCGTCACCGTCTCGAGCTCGGGGTACCCGTCGTCGTGACCCGCCAGCTCCCTCGCCAGTAGACGGGACGCCTCGAGGAGCCGTCCGATCCGGTGCACCCCCAGGGGCTCCAGCACCGAGCCCTCCACGTCGAGCAGCTTGAGGTCCGACCGGACGTCCGGCAGCGCCTCGGGAGCCCACGCGGGCGCCGCGGCAACGAACCGCATGGTGGCCGCCACCCGGGCCAGCTCCCGCGCCACGCCCGCCGGGTCGGTCGAGGGGCGGAGCGCAAGCACCCGGGCCCGCCCGACCTCGCTCCCCGCGCGCCGCGCGACCCGTTCGAGGACGCGCTCGAACTCCAGTACCTCGAGCGCGTGGTCGTTCATCGGCGGCCGGTCACCCCGCGAGCTCTTCTCGCACGATGCGGTTGGCCTCCTTCCCGTCGAAGCGCCCGCGGACCAGCGGCATGAGGCGGCCCATGAGCGGACCCATCTGATCGACGCCCGAGCCGATGAGATCACGCACCGCGGCTCGCACCTCCTCCTCGGACATCTGGGCCGGCAGATACTCGGTGAGGACCGTCGCCTGCTCGTCCTCGCGATCCGCCAGCTCGTCGCGACCGGCCGCCCTCATCTGCTCGGAGGCATCCTTCCGCTGCTTGATGGCGCGCGACAGGACCTCGACGACCCCCTCGTCGTCCACCTCGGCGCCGAGGTCGATCTCGCGATTGCGCACCTCGGACAGCGCGGTGGACAGCACCAGCGTGCGCACCTTGTCGCGCGCCTTTCGAGCCGCGTTGAGATCGCTCTGGATGCGCTGCTTCAGCTCGCTGGACACGGCGGGGTCCCGGGGGTTTCGGTACTCGTTCGGGGGGGAAGGAAGCTACCGACGCGGGTCGGCCCGATCAATCGGAGCCGACGGACCGATGCGTCCCCTCCCGACATGGAATGGCCCTCGGCCGGCGTCCACCTTGGAGACCCCCTCCGCGCACGAAGAGCCCGCCCCCGACGCACGGGAGTATCAGAAGATGGACGACATCGCACGCGCCGCCGAGGACCTCCTGCTGACGCACCCCCACCCCGCCCTCCGGCTCGGCGAGCTGCAGGAGCTTCTCGAGGCCGCGGGCGCCCGAGGGCTCGGGCGTGACCGCCTGCGCGCGCTGCTGGAGGCCCGACCGGACAGCTTCCGGATCCTCGACGCGTGGCGCGGTCGGGCGAAGGGCGTCGAGGACCGGCCGGGCCCGGAGCCGTGGGTCGTCTGCGTCTCGGAGCGGCGTCCGCCCGACGGCCCCGCGGGGGGACGAACCAGCGCGCGCCTTCGCGAGGGCGTGCGCTGGCTGGCTCGCGACACCGACCCGCGCTCCCGGCTGCACGTCGGTCGATGGTACGCGCTCGCCCTCGCCGAGCGCGAAGCCCGGCGGGTCGTCGCCCGAGGGAGCGCCGCACCCGGGGCCCCCGACGGCGTCGAGCGGAGGGCGTCCTAGGCGTGTGGCCGAGGGGCTCCGTCGTCCGGGCGGAAGTGGCCGGAGCGCCACTCGCCGTCCGCGTCGAGCCGCTCGAGGCGGAAGCCGAGCGCATCCAGCTCCCGGTGCACCCCCGGCCACTCCCCTTCCAGGATCCCGGAGACGACGAGCCAGCCGCCCGACGCGAGCACGCGGGAGAACGCCACCCACAGCGGAGCGAGCAGGCCGGTCTCGATGTTCGCGACGATCCCGTCCGCGGGCCCGAGGGCGACGAGCGCGTCCTCGTCGACGAAGGTCTCCACCACGGAGACGCGGCCGGCGACACCGTTGCGCTCGAGATTCTCGGCCATCGCCTCGCAGGCGAGGGGATCGCCCTCGATCGCCACCACCGGATCCGCGCCCAGCGCGGCCGCCGCGATCGACAGGATCCCCGATCCGGCGCCCACGTCGAGGACCCGATCCCCGGGGCGGACGAGCCCGTCGAGGAGCCGCAGGCACCCGCGCGTCGTCCCGTGCTCCGCGGTGCCGAACGCCATGCCGGGGTCGAGCTCGATCACCACGTCGCCCGCGCGGTCACGGCCAGGCTCGACCCACGAAGGTCGCACGACGATCCGGTCCGTGATCCGGCGCTCCTCGAGCCCCCGCTTCCACGTGTCCGCCCACTCTTCGTGGGGTTGCCATCCATGCTCGATCCGGAGGTCGCCGAGCCCGGAGCGGGCTGCCAGCGACGCGCGCAACTCTTCGACGAAGGCGTCGGCGTCGGCGGGCTCCTCGAAGTACGCGACCGCGCGCCCGTCCCGCTCCTCCACGGCGCGCGCGCCGAGACCGACGAGCGCATCGGCCAGGAGATCGACGGCGTACGGCGACGTCGGGTCGCTGGCCCGGACCTCGAGCCACCGACGGGCGGCGGCGCTCATCCGCCCGTCAGGACTTCCTTGACCCTGGACCAGAAGCCCTTGTGGGTGCCGCGCCGCACGCTCTCGGGCGCCCCGTGCTCGACCTCCGCCAGGCGGCGCATCGCGTCCTCCTGTTCGGACGTCAGATCGGTGGGCGTCCACACCAGCACCCGCACGATCTGGTCACCGCGGCTCCCGCCGTTGAGCTCGGGAAGGCCGAGGCCGCGCAGCCGGAGCGACTCACCGCTCTGGATCCCGGGCGGTACCGTGACACGGGCCCGACCTTCGATCGTCGGCACCTCGACGTCGGCGCCGAGCGCCGCCTGGCTGAAGGTGACCAGGAGCTCGTGGACGAGATCCGACCCCTCCCGCACGAAACGAGGGTCGTCCTGGACCTCGAGCAGCACGACGAGATCCCCGCGCGGGCCCCCGCGCGGTCCGACGCTCCCCCGCCCGCGCAGGGTCAGGAAGTTCTCCGAAGTGACGCCCGCGGGCACCTCGACGTCGACCTCGCGTTCGCTGCGCACGCGGCCCTCGGACGAACACTCCGGGCACGGCCGCTCGATCACCCGCCCCTCTCCTCCGCAGGTGCGGCACGGCTGGACGCTGACGAACTGCCCGACGATCGACCGCTGCACGTGGCGCTCCTCCCCGGAGCCGCCGCAGGTCCCGCAGGTGGCCGGTGACGTACCGCGCGCGGCGCCGGACCCTTCGCATGCCTCGCAGCGGTCGAGGAGCGAGACGCGCACGGTCTTGGTGACGCCGGTCGCGACCTCCGCGAGGGTGAGCGGCAGCCGGATCCGGACCGTACGTCCGCGGCGGGCGGCGCTACGCTGGCTGCGCGCGCCGCGGGTCCCGAAGAGGTCTTCGAGCCCTCCGAACCCGCCGAAGCCACCGAAATCGCGCATGAAGATCTCGATGGCCTCGTTGAAGTCGAAGCCCGGACCTCCCGGCCCGGCCCCGGCCCCACGGACACCCTGCTTTCCGTACCGGTCGTAGAGCTGGCGCTTCTCCGCGTCGCGCAGGACCTCGTACGCTTCGGTAACCTCCTTGAAGCGCTCCTCGGCCTCCTTCGATCCCTCGTTCCGGTCGGGATGGTACTGGAGGGCGAGCTTGCGGTATGCCTTCTTGATCTGTTCGGCGTCCGCGTCCCGGGGAACGCCGAGCAGCTGATAGTAGTCGGCCATCTAGCGCGTGGCTGGAGAAGTATGGCGCTCGGCTCGGCGCCCGAGGGGTCAGGTCGCGAGCATTCGCGTCACGAGCGACGACGTGTAGTCGACGATCGTGACGACCTTTTCGTAGGGCATGCGGGTGGGGCCGATGACGCCGATGACGCCCTTCAGGTCACCGATCCGGTACTCGGCGGTGACGAGGGTGAAGTCGGAGAGCATGCTCTCGTCGTTCTCTTCGCCGATCGTGATGCGCAGCCGCCCGCCGTGCTCGCGGGTACCCACCGCCTGCGCGAGGAGGTCCCGCTCCTCCGTGAGGGAGATGAGGTTCTTGAGCTGCTCGCCGCTCTCGAACTCGGGCTGCCCGGCCAGCACGCTCGCGGGCCCGAGGTGCAGCTGTCCCGCGTCGAGGGAGCGCAGATCGAAGAGCTCGGCTCCGGACTGCATGAATATGTTCATCAGCTCCGCGCCCCGCTCGTCGGCGATCGAGTCCCGGAGCCGATCCGGGAGCGTCCTGCGGAGCTCGGCGAGGCGCTGACCCGCGAGCCGCTCGTTGAGCGCCACCATCACCATCGCCAGCGTCTCGCTCGCGACCTCCACGGCCAGATCGACGTAGACGGTGCGCACCACGCCGCCCCGGATCGTGGCCACGAGAAGGACCTTGCTCGTCGACACCTTGATCAGCTCCAGCCGTTCCAGCACGGCATCCTCGAGCGTCGGCGCCACGGCCACGCCCAGCTCGCTCGAGATGAGGCTCAGCGCGCGGGTCGCCTGGAAGACGAGACGCTCGACCGCGGACGTGCCGGCCACCTCGAGCTCGCGCTCGAGATCCGCCCGCTCGCGGGCCGACGGGGCGGCCGGCTCCATGAGGCGATCGACGAAGAAGCGATAGGCCAGGTCCGTGGGAATCCGGCCGGCCGAGGTGTGCGGATGGAAGAGATACCCCTTCTCCTCCAGGTCGCTCATCGTGTTGCGCACGGTCGCCGCGGAGACGCCCAGATCGAACGACCGGGACACCGTACGGCTTCCGGCGGGCTCCGCCGTGTCGAGGTACGTGCGCACGACCGACTCGAGAACCTGACGCTCACGGTCGGTGAGGTCCGTTCCCGCCCTGGCGCG
>CALJLC010000204.1 GCA_937982605.1 uncultured Gemmatimonadales bacterium
AGGCGACGCGCACGGACGCGGACGGAATCCACCTCTCGCGCCACGGAGTGCCGACCGGGCTCATCTCGGTGCCCAACCGCTACATGCACTCGCCCAACGAGGTCGTGAGCGTCGAGGACCTCTTCCACACCGCCCGCCTCATCGCCGCCTTCATCCGAAGGCTCGGGCCCGACACGGATTTCACGCCGCGATAGCTCGAGGCAGGGACGGCTCCCGCGTTGACGCCCTCCGACGCCTCTTCTACCCTTCGTGCCCCCGCTGCCGGGACCGCGGAGCGCCCTCGTCCGGAGGGCCGCCGGCCGCACGGGGACGCGAACGGCCCGATCGGGCCGTTTCCTGCAGCAAGCCCGGTCGGGACCGCGCCGACCCGGTGGAACCCACGGAATCTGGACACGGAATGGACGGCGGACGCCTCATCAAGGACTTGCAGGACATGCGGGACGAGGGACATCTCTCGGACGCGCTCCTGCGCAAAGCGGTTCGCTCGATCTCGGAGGACGAGAGGTTCGACTGGGTAGGCGTCTACCTGCTCGGCGACTCCGGAGACGAGCTCTGGCTGCACAACTACGTCGGCGAGCCGACGGAGCACGCCAAGATCCCGGTCGGCACGGGCGTCTGCGGCCGTGCGGTGGCCGAGCGCACCAACCTCAACATCCCCGACGTGAGCAAGGAGGAGAACTACCTCGCCTGCTCGCCGGACGTGAAGTCGGAGCTGGTCATCCTCATTCGCGCGGGGGACGAGATCTTCGGTCAGATCGACATCGACTCCGAGCAGCAGGACGCCTTCAAGGAGGATGACGAGATCCAGCTCATCGGCGTCGCCGACAAGCTCGCCGAGCAGCTGGCCCAGGAGCAGCGGGAGGCCTCCTGACGTCCGGGCCGGGCGTCGTCGAGGCGGGCAACGCCGGCCTCTTCACGCTCGACGGAACCCGGACCTTCCTGGTCGGGCGAAGCGAAGGGGTCGTCATCGACCCGGGCCCGGACGTGGAGCACCACGTCCGGGCTCTCGCGTCCCGGATGGCCGCGTTCGACCGGGTCACGATCGTGCTCACGCACGGGCATCGGGACCACGCGGGCGCGGCGGCCTCGCTCGCGGAGGCGACCGGCGCCGAGATCTGGGGTCCCGCCGGTCTGGAAGGCGGGGACGTTCCGACGCTGCAGCGCGTGCTCGCCGACGGCGACACGGTCGAGACCGACGACGGCGCGCTCGTCGCGGTCCACACCCCGGGTCACACCCCGGAGCACCTCTGCTTCCACTGGCCGGACCGGCAGGCGCTCTTCGCCGGCGACCTCCTGCTCGGTCGCGGCGACACGACGTGGGTGGCCGGCTACCCGGGGTGCGTGGCCGACTACCTCGGGTCCCTCGCCCGCCTGCGCGCGCTCGACCTCGCGGTGATCTACCCGGCGCACGGCCCGCCCCTCGAGGACCCCGACGCGGCGATCGACCGCTTCGAGGCGCACCGCCTGCAGCGGATCGATCAGGTCCGTCTCGCGCTCGCCGAGAGGCCGGACGCGGACACGGACGCGCTGGTGGCGCACGTGTACGGAGACACGCTCTCGACCTCGGTCCTGGGGGCGGCCCGGTTGTCGATCGCCGCGCTGATGGAGTACGTCGAGAACGACCCCGCCGGGTCGGGCACACGGTAGGACGCATCGTGTTGCACCGCCGCGCGAACGCGGGGTATGCTCCCTCATGAGCCGTCCACTTCCCGGTCCGACCGTCCGGGGCCTCGAGGCCATCGTCGGGCCCGAGCACGTCATCACCCACCGGGACCGGCTCCTCGCCTACGAGTCGGACGGGCTGACCGCGTACCGGGTCGCGCCCCGCGCCGTGGTGCTGCCGGCGACCACCGAGGAGGTCTCGAAGGTCGTGGAGCTCCTGCACGGCGCGCGCATCGAGATCGTCCCCCGCGGAGCGGGCACCGGGCTGTCCGGGGGCGCCCTGCCGACGGAGGACGGGGTCGTGGTGGGCACGGCGCGCATGAACCGCGTCCTGTCCATCGATCCGGTGGACCGGCTGGCGACGATCCAGCCGGGCGTGGTCAACGCGCGTCTGACCGAGGCGACGCGGCCGCACGGGCTCTACTACGCCCCGGACCCGTCGTCTCAGAGCACCTGCACGCTGGGCGGCAACGTCGCGGAGAACTCGGGCGGCCCGCACTGCCTGAAGTACGGAGTGACGTCGCGGTACGTGACCGGGCTCACCGTCGTGCTCACGGGCGGTCGCGTCGTCCGGCTGGGAGGGGCGGGGCGCCTGGCCGCCGACGGGCTCGACCTCGTGGGGCTCTTCGTCGGCTCGGAGGGGTGCTTCGGGATCGCGACGGAGATCGAGGTCCGGCTCCTGCCGCTGCCCGCGGGCGTACGCACGCTCCTCGGGATGTTCGACACGATGGAGGCCGCGGGGCACGCGGTCACGGCGATCATCGGCTCGGGGCTCATGCCCGCCGCGGTGGAGATCATCGACAAGGCCACGATCGACGCCGTGGAGGCGAGCGTCTTCGCCGCCGGATACCCGAAGGGCGTCGGCGCGGCGCTCGTGATCGAGTTCGACGGCACGGAGGCCGGCCTCGACGAAGACGCCGACCGCGCCGAGGCGTGCTGCTTCGAGGCGGGGGCGACCGAGGTACGGCGGGCCACCTCCGAGGAGGAGCGCCTGGCGTTGTGGCGCGGTCGCAAGAAGGCGTTCGGCGCCATGGGCCGCATCGCGCCCGACCTGCTCGTGCAGGACGCGACCGTGCCGCGCACGCGGCTCCCCGAGGTGCTGGCGCGCATCGCGGAGATCGCGGTCGAGTACGATCTCACGATCGCCAACGTCTTCCACGCCGGTGACGGCAACCTCCACCCGAACATCCTCTTCGACCGTGACGACGCGGACCAGCTCGAGCGGGTCGAGCGGGCGTCGCGCGAGATCATGAAGCTGTGCGTCTCGGTCGGCGGCACGATCACGGGCGAGCACGGCGTGGGCGTGGACAAGCGCGGCTACATGGACCTCGTGCACAACGAGGTGGAGCTCGACATGCTGCGCCGCGTCCGCTCGGTCTTCGACCCGGACGGGCTGTGGAACCCCGACAAGGTCATCCCTCCGGTCGCGTCCGGCTCTCCCGCCGAAGCCGCCGCGGAAGCGGTCTCCGCATGACCGGCCGGGGGCCCCGCGGATGACGGCCACCGCCCCCGTGGGCGAGCTCGTGCGTCCGGCCTCCGTCGAGGAGGTCGTTGCCGAGCTCGCGCGCGCCCGACGCGAAGGCCTCGGCGTGCTCCCGGTCGGGAGCGGCCGACACGTGGGTCGGGCGGCCGGACGGCAGCGTTGGATCGCGCTCTCCACCGAGCGCCTCTCCGGGATCGAGATCTACGAGCCCGCCGACCTCACGCTCACGGCGGGCGCCGGAACGCCGATGCGCGAGGTATCCGCCGCGCTCGCGGCGAACGACCAGTTCGCGCCCTTCGACCCGCCGTTCGTGCTCGAGCGCTCGCTCGGGGGGCTGGTGGCGGACGGCGCCTCCGGTCCGCTGTGGACCGGGTACGGAGAGCTGCGCAACCACGTGCTCGGCCTGACGGTCGTGACCGGGGACGGCCGCGTCCTCCGCCTCGGCGGCCGGGTCGTGAAGAACGTGGCCGGCTTCGACCTCATCAAGCCGATGACCGGCAGCCGCGGGTCTCTCGGCGTCATCGTTTCGGTTTGCCTCCGCGCGTTCCCGCTTCCCGCCGAAGACCGGCTCCTCGTGCTCGAGGGTGCCGACGTGGCGTCCCTCCTCGACGTGGCGCGAGGCGTCGGGACGGCGCCGGTCCTCCCCGTCTCGTCGGTCATCGTCGGGGGCGCGCTCCTCGTCCGCCTGCACGGGGCCGGGAGCACGGTCGACTCCGACCAGCGGACGATCGAGCGCCACGTGGGCAGGACCTTCACCGTGCCCGACGCACCGTCGGCCGGAGCCCGCCTCGCCCGGGCCCGGGACGCCGCGGCCGCGGCGGATACGGTGCTGGAGCTCTCCGTGCGCCCCTCCCGACTGCCCGACCTCTGGCCGTCGGTGGCGGAGGCGACCCCGTCCGAGGCGGTCGTCGATACGTACGCCGGGCGTGTGCGAGTCGGGTTCGAGACGCTCGACCGCGCCGCCGCCTCCCGCCTGACCGAGGCCGCGGAGCGGCTCGGCGGCGCGGCCTCGGTCGTGCGGAGCTCCGATCCGGACGTCGCATCGGCGGGGAGCCGGCCGTCCGACGCCGAGGAGCTCCTGACCGGGCGGCTCCGGGACGCCTTCGATCCGGACGGAGTGCTGTGGCCGGCCCGGCGCTGACCCACGCCCCGGCCGGCCGGCTCGCGGACGCGCTGGAGGCGCAGCGGGAGCGGCTGCTGCCGTGCGTGCACTGCGGCTTCTGCCTTCCCGCGTGCCCCACCTACAACCGGCTGGGAGACGAGAACGACTCGCCGCGGGGCCGGCTCCACCTGATGCAGGCGGTCGTCGACGGGCGACTCGAGGCATCGTCCGACGCCTTCCAGACGCACATCGACCGCTGCCTGGGCTGCCGGGCGTGCGAGCCCGTGTGCCCGTCGGGCGTCGAGTACGGGACGCTCCTGGAGCTGGCCCGCGACGTGGCGGCCGACGCCCGACCCCCGGGGCTCCTGACGAGGCTGCTCCTCGGCGTCATGGCCCGCCCGACGATGCGCCGGCTCTTCTTTCTCGGAGGCCGCCTGCTGCGCGGCAGCGGACTGGCCGCGCTCGGCGCCTCCGTGCTCCCCGCCTCCGGGCCGCTCGGCAACGCCCGGCTCGGGCTGGCCATGCTGGCCGCCACACGGGACGGGCGTGCTCAGGTTCGGCAAGTCGCCGGCCCACCCGCGACGGACCCCGTCGAGGGCGCCGTCCCCTCACCCGCGGCGGCGCCTTCGGCGCGCAGGCGCGTGGGCGTCCTGGAGGGGTGCGTGCAGGACGGGCTCTTCGGACGGATCAACGAGGCGACGGTGCGTACGCTGCGCGCCAACGGCTTCGACGTCGTCCGGGTGCCGCGGCAGGACTGCTGCGGCGCGCTGCACGCGCACGGCGGGGACCTGGAGGGGGCACGGCGGCTGGCGCGCCGAAACGTCGAGGCCTTCGAGCGCGCCGGGATCGATCTCGTGGTCGTGAACGCGGCCGGGTGCGGCGCGGTCATGAAGGAGTACGGCACGCTCTTCGAGGCCGAGCCGGCCATGGCCGAGCGGGCGGGCGCCTTTTCCGGGCGGGTACGCGACGTCAACGAGCTGCTCGCCGAGGCGGGCCCGCGCGCCGGGGCGTCGGTGGCGTGCAGCGTGGCGTACGATCATCCGTGCCACCTGCAGCACGCACAGGGGCTCGCCGAGCCGCCGCTTCGCGTGCTCGGCGCGGTACCGGGCGTCGACGTGCGCATCGTGGCCGGCGCGGACGAGTGCTGCGGGGGGGCGGGGATCTACGGAATGACGCACCCCGAGCTGGGGGGTCGGATCGGGCGGGACAAGGTGGCGTCGGTCCGCGCCGCCGCCGCGGACGCGGCGTGCACGCCCAACCCCGGATGCATGATGCAGATCGGCGCGGGCCTCCGACTCGAGGGCGTCCCCGGACCGGTCTTCCACCCGGTCGAGCTCCTCGATATGAGCTACGAGCGGGCGGGCTACTACGGGACCGCGCGGGCGGAGGGAGGGGCGTGAGCCCCTTCGCGCGGGGGAGATCGCGGTGAGCGCCGCACGAGGCGGCCCCGGCGGTGGCGGGGAGGTCGCGGCGGACGAGGCCCTTCGCACCCTCGAGCGCGTACGGTCGATGCGGACCGACTTCGTCGACTTCCTCTCCGCGCTGGCCCGTGTCGAGTCGCCGACCGACCGACCCGAGACCCAGCGGGGCGTCCACGCGATCCTGGGCCCCGCGCTGGAGGAGCTCGGCTTCGACGTCCGTGTCGTCCCCGGACGGGCGAGCGGTGACCACCTGCTCGCGGTCCCGAAGCGGAGAGCTCGAGGAGCCGCGACCCAGCTTCTCGTCGGGCACAGCGACACCGTGTGGCCGGAAGGCACGCTCGAGCGGATGCCGGTGCGGGTGGACGAGACGCGCGTGCACGGCCCCGGCACGCTCGACATGAAGGGCGGTCTGACGCAGATCGTCTTCGCGCTTCGCGCGCTCCGCGACCTCGGGCACGAGCCCGTGGTGGCGCCGGTCGTCTTCGTGAACTCGGACGAGGAGGTCGGGAGCCCGGACTCGAAGAAGCACGTCCGGCGCCTGGCCCGTCAGGCGGCGCGGGCGCTCGTGATGGAGCCTGCGCTCGGCCCGGAGGGCCTCATCAAGACCGCGCGCAAGGGGATCGGGAACTTCCGCGTCACCGTGAGGGGTCGAGCGGCGCACGCCGGCCTGGACCCCGAGGCGGGCGCGAGCGCGATCCTGGAGCTCTCACACGTCATCCAGAAGCTGCACCGGCTCAGCGACCCGGAGCGCGGCATCACCGTCAACGTCGGGGTCGTCCGCGGTGGGACCCGGCCCAACGTCATCGCCGCCGAGGCCGGAGCGGAGGTCGACGTGCGCGTGGTGTCGATGGACGACGGTCGCCGGGTCGAGGCCGCCGTCCGCGCCCTCGAGCCCGAGACCGGGGGGGTGACGATCCGGGTGGAGGGTGGTGTGCGCGTGGCGCCGCTCGAGCGCACGCCGCGCAACCGTGAGCTCTGGACCACCGCGCAGGCGATCGCGCTCGAGCTGGGTCTCACGCTCGGCGACGCGATGGCCGGCGGCGGCTCCGACGGCAACACGACGAGCCTCTACACCGCCACGCTCGACGGCCTGGGATGCGTGGGGGACGGCGCGCATGCCGATCACGAGCACATCGCGATCGAGCCGTCCCTGGACCGGTGCGCCCTGCTCGCGCGTCTTCTCCTGACTCCGGCGGCGGACTCCGCCTGAGACAGCGGAAGAGACATGCCCGAGGCGTCCGCCTACTCCATCCGCCCCTTCTCCACGATCGCGGACTTCCGGGCGTGCGTCGATCTCCAGGAGGCCACGTGGGGGATCGGCTTCTCCGAGCGGGTATCGCCGGCGATCCTCAAGGTGGGTCAGATCCTCGGCGGCGTGTCGGCCGGCGCATACGATGCGGACGGCGCGCTCGTCGGCTTCGTCTTCGGCCTCACCGGCGTGCGCGACGGAGAGGTCGTCCACTGGTCCGACATGCTCGCCGTGCGGCCCGAGGCGCGCGATTCCGGGCTCGGCCGCCTGCTCAAGGCGTATCAGCGTCAGCGGGTGATGGCCCTCGGTATCGAGAAGATGTTCTGGACCTTCGACCCGCTCCGCTCCCGCAACGCGCACCTGAACCTCACACGCCTCGGGATCGTCGTGCGCGAGTACGCGGAGAACATGTACGGCGACACGGATTCGCCCCTCCACCGGGGGATCGGCACGGACCGCTTCATCGCGCTCTGGCTGCTCGGCTCGGATCGGGTCCGGCGCGCCGTGGCGGCGATCGAAGGCGCGCCGAGCGCCGGATCGCCGCCGGATAGCGGATCGCTGCCGGAGAGCGGATCGCCGGCCGAGAGCGGGTCGGTGCCGCCGACCCCGGGGCCGCCCGACGATCTCTGGCCGTCCGAGGTCGCGGAGGCCCCGATGGTGCTCGCCGGCGAGGACGCCGACGGACCGCTCCGGCCCGGCGCGCCGGAGCTCCACCTCTCGGCGCCGGCGCTTCGCGTGGCCATCCCGACGGATCTCGACGCCGTGATGCAGGCCGACCTGAACACGGCCGTCGCGTGGCGGGAGGCGACCCGCGCCGTCTTCGCGCACTACCTCGAGAACGGATACGAGGTACGATACTTCCGGCGCGGCGCCCCGACTTCGTGGTACGGGCTCGCCCGCCGGACGGACCGCTGACCTCGAACCGCAGCCCACCACGCACGAGCCCGAATGAAGATCGAACGCGCGACGCTTCGCGAGATCCCGCTCCGCCTCAAGGAGTTCTTCGAGATCTCGAGCGGAGGGAGTCAGGACCGCCGCGTCCTGCTGCTGACGCTGGAGGGCGAAGGGCTCGAGGCGTGGAGCGAGTGCGTCGCGTCGAACGATCCCTCCTACTCGTACGAGACGACCGATACGGCGTGGCACGTCCTCACCGACTTCATCCTCCCGGCCGTCGTGGGTACGAGCTTCGACCGGCCCGAGGACGCCCTCGCGCCCGTGTCGTGGATCCGCGGCCACGGAATGTCGAAGGCCGCCGTCGAGATGGCCGCCTGCGACCTGACCGCCCGCGCGGCGGGGGTTTCCCTGTCGCGTTACCTGGGCGGAGAGCGCGACGCGGTGCCGGTCGGGGTGAGCGTCGGGATCAAGCCGAATGACGACGCGCTGCACGAGCAGGTCGCTTCGTTCATCGAGGACGGCTACGCGCGGGTGAAGATCAAGATCAAGCCGGGGCGGGACGTCGAGATGCTCGCCGGCCTGCGCTCCGCCTTTCCGGACACCTCGTTCATGGCGGACGCCAACTCGGCGTACACGCTCGACGACGTGGACCGTCTGAAGGAGCTCGACGCGCTCGACCTGATGATGATCGAGCAGCCCCTCCGCTACGACGACTTTCTCGACCACGCGAAGCTGCAGGAGCGCATCTCCACACCCGTCTGCCTCGACGAGTCGATCAAGTCCACGGGAGACACCGAGCTGGCGCTCGAGCTCGGGTCCTGCCGGATCATCAACATCAAGCCCGGCCGGGTCGGCGGGCTCACGACCAGTCGCGCCATCCACGACATGATGCGCGCCGCCGGGCTGCCGGTCTGGTGCGGCGGCATGCTCGAGTCCGGCGTGGGGCGCGCCCACAACGTGGCGCTCGCCTCGCTGCCGAACTTCACCCTGCCCGGGGACATCTCGGCGAGCCGTCGCTACTGGGAACAGGACATCGTCTCCCCCGAGTTCGAGGTCGACGACGGCCAGATGGCGGTACCGACCGGGCCGGGCATCGGCGTGGAGGTCGATGTCGAGCGCATCGAGGCGATCACCGTGCGCGAGGCCGCGTTCGGATAGGCTGCGCCCGAGCGCGTCACCGTCGCACGGGGCGCAGACACCACGCGCAGTAGCGCCAGCCCGACTCCACGGGTCGCCCGCAGCCGCAGCTTCGACTCCGGGCGAGCCCGCACTCCGGACAGCCGGCCGCGCCGAAGGGGACCCGCGCGCCGCAGCCGGAGCACGGCAGGCCGTCGGTGGCGCTCGACCGCAGATAGCGACCGACCTCGTGCGGCGTCGTCATCCCCGCGGCCACGGCGCGACGGGCGTCGGCCTCGAGCGAGCGCATCCCCGCGCTGACGGCGAGCCGTCTCAGGCGGGCCGAGGAGCCCCCTCCGGAGATCTCGTCCCGCATCTCGTCGGTCAAGGCGAGGAGCTCGTAGATCCCCGTGCGACCCGAGAGCCCGTCCCCGCACGCCTGGCAGCCCCTACCCCGGCATCGCTCGCACGACCGGCGCACGAGCCGCTGCGCGACCACGCCTCCGAGCCCGCCCGCCACGAGGAAGGGCGGCACCCCCATGTGCAGCAGCCGGGTCACCGCGCCGGGCGCGTCGGTCGTGTGGATCGTGGAGAGGACGAGGTGTCCGGTCACCGCGGCCGCCATCGCGATCTCGGCGGTCTCCCGGTCCCGGATCTCTCCGATCATCACCACGTCGGGATCCTGCCGCAGCACCGCGCGAAGGGCGTCGGCGAAGCCGAGCCCGGCCCGCGGGTCGACGCGCACCTGGCTGGCGCCCGGCAGACGGTATTCCACCGGGTCCTCCAGCGTGACCACGTTGCGCGTCTCCCGGTCGATCTCCGAGAGCGCGGCGAACAGCGTCGTGCTCTTGCCGCTTCCGGTCGGCCCGGCGGCCAGGACGACCCCCTCCCCCCGCGAGAGCAGCGAGCGAAGGCCGGCGAGCACCGGCGCGCTCATGCCGAGCACGCCGAGGCTGGTCGGCGCGGCCGCCGAGTCGAGGATGCGCACCACCGCCTTCTCGCCGCCGTTCACGGGGAGCGTGCTCACGCGCAGCGTGAGCGCCCGGCCGTCGTGCTCGAAGCGGAGACTCCCGTCCTGGGCCCGTCGCCGCACCGAGATGTCCATCCCGGCCACCACCTTGATCCGGGACAGGACCGCGCGTCGTGACGACGCCGGGAGGTCGAGCGCACGCCTCAGCCTCCCGTCGACCCGGAAGCGCACGCGCACGTCGTCGCCGCTCTCCTCCACGTGGATGTCGCTGGCGCCGTCCTCGATCGCGGTGCGCAGAAGTCGATCCACCAGTCGAACCACCGGGGTGCGCCTCGTCGCGCGCTCGAGCTCGGCGTGCTCGGCGGCAGGCGAGTCGTTCCGATCCGTGCCGCCGGGGAGGGCTCGGACGAGTTCGGCGAGGGTCTCGTCACGCTCCCCCCGAAATGTGTCCCTTCCGCCATCCACCGCACCGTACGCGCGGATCAGGGCGTCCTCGACGGCGGCCGGCGTGGCCACGACCGGATCGACGCGCCGGCCGGTCTGGAACTGGACGTCGTCGATGGCCTGAGCGTCGAGCGGATCGGCCATCGCCAGACGAATCGAACGACGCAAGACCGTGAGCGCGACGATGCGCCGGCCGCGTGCCAACGCCGCCCCGACCGCCGCGACGGCGCCGTCGTGCGGGTCGAGGGGTCCCTCGACGAAGGCCACCCCGAGCTGGCGGGCCAGGGCCCTCGACACCGAGGTGCGGGACGTGGCTCCGAGCCGCACGAGGGTGTCGCCGAGGCGCTCTCCGCCGCGCCGCGCGTCTCCGAGCGCGGCCTCGACGAGCTCGGCGTCGACGCCCTCGTCCTCGACGAGGCGCCTTCCGCGGATCCGGGCGCGGGTCTGCCTGTCCCCCGGTAGCGTAGGTCGCAGGGCCGCGGGATGGCGGGCTGAGCCGAACACGCTCCGAGGGCCCCCAGCACGAAAGCCGCGACGTCCCGCAGGTCCGCGGGGAAGGCCTTCGGTACGTCGGATGCCGGGAGGCCCGCCACGATCCCGAGCGCGGGGTTGAGCGTGTGCCCCGAGCGGACGTCCTCGACGTTGCCGTGATCGCTCGCCACGAAGAGCATCGTATCCGCGGGCATCGACGCGACCGCTCCGCCGAGAAAGGCGTCGACCCGCTCCAGCGCGCCGACGGCATCGGCCATCGTGCCCCGGTGGCCCGCGGTATCGGTCGTGTAGTGGGCGAAGAGGGTCAGGTCGTGACGGCTCGCGATCCGTCCCAGATTCGCGCCCGCTTACTCCGGAGCGACGTCCGGGAGGTGGTCGAAACCGAGGTGCCGGCGCCAGCCGTCGTTGACGATCTCGCTCGAGACGGCGTCACCCGCTGCCAGCGCTTCCTCGTGCCGCACGAGGAGACCGGCCCCGCGTGCGGCGAGGGGCGGGGCGGCGATGCGCTGCCCCCCGCGCGGGCCCGGCCACCCCTTCGGATAGGCGTTGGCGAAGGCGACGCTCCGCCCCGCCTCCATCGCGCGTCGGAGCACGC
>CALJLC010000205.1 GCA_937982605.1 uncultured Gemmatimonadales bacterium
GCCGAGGCACGCCCCTGGGTCGACGCCACGCTCCGGTCGTTCTCGCTCCGCGAGCTGGCGGCGCAGCTCGTCATCGAGTGGATCCCCGGCGGCTACGTCTCGCCGTCCAGCCCGGACTTCGAGCCGCTGCGCGTCTGGGTCGAGGAGGACGAGATCGGCGGTGTGTCCCCCTCGATCGGGACGCCGCACGCCTACGTCGCGAAGCTCAACGCGCTTCAGCGCCTCGCCGACGTACCGCTCCTGGTCACCGCCGACTTCGAGAACGGTGGCCCCGGGATGCGCATCAACGGCTCGTTCGCGCTGCCGTCGATGCTCCCGCAGGGCGGAGGAACCGACTTCCCGCCGACGATGGCCTTCGGGGCGATCGGCGACGAGCGGTTCGCGTACGAGTACGGGCGCATCACCGGCGTCGAGGCGCGCGCCACCGGCGTGCACTTCCTCTTCAGCCCGGTGCTGGACGTGAACTCCAACCCGGACAACCCGGTCATCGCGACGCGCTCGTTCGGGGGCGACCCGGACCTGGTCGCGCGCATGGGGCGTGCGTTCATCCGGGGGGCCCACGACGGGGGCGTGCTCACGACCGGGAAGCACTTCCCCGGCCACGGCGACACCTCGACCGACTCCCACATCGGCATCCCGGTGGTCGAGGCCGATCGCGCGCGGCTCGACCGCCTCGAGCTGGCTCCCTTCGCGGCGGCGATCGAGGAAGGCGTCGACGCGGTCATCACCTCGCACGTCCAGCTCCAGGGCGTGGTCGGGCCAGCGTGTAGGTCCGCGACGTCCGCGTCGGAGGTCATGACGGACATCCTCCGGAACGACCTCGGCTTCGACGGCGTGCTCTTCACCGACGCGATGACGATGCGCGGGATCACCGACATGTACGGGATCGGCGAGGCGTCCGTCCGCGCGCTCGAGGCCGGCTCCGACGTCGTGCTCTCGCCGAAGGCCGTGCCCGAGGTCCTCGACGCCATCGAGGCCGCGGTGGCCGAGGGTCGCCTGAGCCGGTCCAGGCTCGAGGCCTCGGCCCGCCGACTCCTCGAGATCAAGGCGCGTGTGGGGCTGCACCGCTCGCGCACGGTGTCGCTCGAGCGCGTCGACGAGGTGGTCGGCTCCGGGGCGCACGTCGCCTTCGCGGACTCGGCGGCCACGCGCTCGATCACGCTGGCCCGCGACGCCGACCGGCTGGTCCCGATGGACGGCCTCTCGCTGGCACCGACGGTGCACGTCCGCTGGGCTCCGTCGACCCGCCTCTGGGCGAACCGGGCCTTCGCGGCGGGGCTGGCCGAGCGCGTCTTCGATCTGCGGGAGGTCCCGCTCGACGAGCGCAGCGACTCGAGCGCGTATGCGGCGGCCGCCGAGGCTATCGCCGAAGCGGACCGGGTGATCGTGACCGCGTACGTCCCGGCCTCCGCCGGATCCTCCGAGGAGGCGCTCTCCGAGCCGCTCCGTCGCCTCCTCTCCGAGACCGTGGCGCGCAAGCCCACCGTGCTGATCTCCTTCGGCAACCCCTACCTCCTGGCCGCGGTGCCGGACGTCGGGAGCTACCTGCTCGCCTGGGGCGACCGGGACGTCTCGCAGCGGGCGGCGGTGGCGGCGCTCTTCGGAGAGGAGGCGATTTCGGGCCGCCTTCCGATCGAGCTGCCTCCCTTCCACGCCCTCGGCGAGGGGCTGGACCGGGCCAAGGTCGCCGTGCGCCTGGCCGACCTGGAGCTCGAGGATCCCGTCGTGGCCGCGGGGATCGCCGCACGCAGGGGCGGCGCGCCCCGGGGCAGCCGGCAGACCGTGGCCGATCCGGCATCGGTCGGGATGTCCGCGCAGGCCCTGGCGCGCGTCGACTCGATCGTTCGCGCCGGCGTGGCGGACTCGGCGTTCTCCGGCGCGGCGGTGGCGATCGGCCGGCACGGTCGACTGGTCTCGCTCGGGGGCTTCGGGGAGCTGCAGTACGGCACCCGGAGACCGGTGACCCCCACGTCGATCTTCGACCTCGCGTCGGTCTCCAAGGTGGTCGGGACGACGACCGCCGCGATGATCCTCGTGGGAGAGGGCCGCCTCGACCTCGACGCGCCGGTGGTCGAATACCTGCCGTGGTGGGCGGAGGGCGATGCCCGCAAGCGCGACGTGACCGTTCGACAGCTCCTCACGCACCGGACCGGTCTGATCCCCTTCCGCACCTGGTACTTCGAGATCGAGGGGATGGACGCGTACAAGGCGGCGGCCGCGGCCGAGCCGCTGGAGGTCGCGCCGGGCACGCGGACCGCGTACTCGGACATCGGAATCATGACGCTCGCCTGGGTGATCGAGGAGATCTCCGGGCTGTCGCTCGACGACTTCCTCCAGGAGCGGCTCTTCGACCCGCTCGGAATGCTGGAGACGCGCTACAACCCGCCGGCGACCCTTCGCCCCCGCATCGCCGCCACCGAGGTCGACACGATCTGGCGCAACGAGATGGTCTGGGGCACGGTCCACGACGAGAACGCCGACGCCATGGGCGGTGTGGCCGGCCACGCCGGTCTCTTCTCCACCGCCGTCGACCTTTCGGTCTTCGCCCGAATGATGCTCAACGGCGGAGTGGCGCCGCCGTGCGCCCCGGACGGAGCCGCGGGGGAGCCGTGCCCCGTCCGACGCCTGGAGGAGCGGCGCATCGTCGACGGCGGGGTCCTCGACACCTTCACCACCCGCTTCGACGACACGTCGTCGCGTGCGCTCGGGTGGGACACGCCTTCCGAGCGCTCTTCGGGTGGCGACTGGATCACCGACGAGGCGTTCGGCCACACCGGGTACACGGGCACCTCGATCTGGATGGATCCGGAGCTGGACCTCTGGGTGATCCTCCTGACCAACCGGGTCCATCTCACGCGCGAGAATCAGAAGCACGTACCGATCCGGAGGGCCGTCGCCGACGCGGCGGTCCAGGCGATCACCGACCGGCCGGTGACGCCGCGCGTCGGCCGTTGACGACCCGAGCCCGCCGCCACCCATGAGCGCCTTCACGACGGTCGACCTCGTCGTTCTCGTCTCGTACCTCGTCGGGGTCACCGCCTGGGGCGCCTGGCTCGGACGCGACCAGAAGGGGGGCACGGACTACTTCCTGGGAAGCCGCTCGCTCCCGTGGTTCGCGGTCATGCTCTCCGTCGTGGCCACGGAGACGAGCACGCTCACCTTCCTCAGCGTGCCGGGCGTCTCCTATGCCGGCAGCCTCGTCTTCCTGCAGCTCACCTTCGGCTACCTCGCGGGACGCATCGTCGTGTCGGTGCTTCTGCTGCCGCGCTACTACGCGGGCTCGCTCAGCACGGCGTACGAGCTTCTCGAGGCACGCTTCGGGCTCGGCGCCCGTCGCTTCACCTCGGCCATCTTCATGGTGACGCGGCTCCTGGCGGATTCGGTGCGGCTCTTCGCCACCGCCATCCCCCTCGCGATCATCACGGGGTGGCCGTACGAGGCGTCGATCGCGGTCATCGGTGTCCTTACCGTCGTCTACACCTACTTCGGGGGCATCAAGGCGGTCGTCTGGGTCGACGCCGTCCAGATGGGCCTCTACCTCTTCGGCGCCGTGGTCGCGATGGTGGCGATCCACTTCCTCGTGCCCGACGGATGGAGCGCCGTGCTCGAGACGTCCGCGGCGGCCGGCAAGCTGGAGCTCCTCGACTTCTCCTTCGACCGGAGCGTGACGTACACCTTCTTCGCCGGCCTCTTCGGGGGCGGGGCGCTCACCATGGCGTCGCACGGCACGGACCAGCTCATCGTGCAGCGCCTGCTGACGTGCACGGACCAGCGCTCGGCGCAGAAGGCGCTCATCGGCAGCGGCGCGACCGTGATCGTGCAGTTCCTCCTCTTCCTCATGGTCGGCCTCGGGCTCTGGGCCTTCTACAGCGGCCGGCGGACCTTCGAGTCCACCGACGAAATCTTCGCGACGTTCATCGTCGAGCAGCTTCCTTCCGGCCTCACCGGGCTCCTCATCGCCGGCGTCTTCGCGGCCGCCATGTCGTCGCTGTCGTCGTCGATCAACTCCCTCGCCTCCGCCACGGCGTACGACTACTGGGCTCCCATGGTGGGGGCGCGGGACGACGAAGAGCGCATCCTGCGGGCCGGAAAGATGTTCACGCTCGTGTGGGCGGCGCTCCTCATCGGCGGGGCGATCCTGTTCATTCCGCTCTCGCAGGGCACGTCGGCGGTCGAGGTGGCGCTCGGGATCGCGTCCCTCGTCTACGGCGGGCTCCTCGGCGCGTTCGCGCTGGGTGTCTTCACCGAGCGACCGGGCCAGGGCGCCGCGATGATCGGCGTGGCCGTCGGCATCGGCACGGTGACGCTCCTGCGCAACGAGATGGCGTGGCCCTGGTACGTGCTCGTCGGATCGATCGTCACCTTCGTCACCGGGTCCCTCGTGGGCCTGCTCCGGCCGCGCCGACCCGCGTGAGCCTCTTCATCGGGGTCGACGGCGGCGGAACCAGCACCCGGGCCGTCATCGTCGGCGACGACGGCGAGCCGTGTGGGCGCGCCAGCGTCGGGGGCGCCGTCGCGTCGACCGTCCGGCCGGAGGAGGCGGCCGACGCGGTCCGACACGCCGCCCGGGCCGCCGCGGAGGCGGCAGGTGTGACGCTTCCCGGCACCGCGCTCTGGGCCGGACTGGCGGGCGCGGGCCACGAGGACGCACGGCAGGCCGTGGAGCGCCTCCTCGACGACGGCACCCTGGCGCAGTCCGTGGCGGTCGGCACCGACGTCGAGGCGGCCTTCCGCGACGCCTTCCCCGAAGGCCCCGGGGTGCTCCTCATCGCCGGGACCGGCTCGATCGCCTGGTTCCGCGGAAGCGACGGCCGCGTCGGCAGGGTCGGGGGGCGGGGCCGTGACCTCGGCGACGAGGGGAGCGGCTTCTGGCTCGGCCGCGAGGGCCTCCGCCTCGTGCTGCGGGCCGCGGACGGACGCGCGGCCCCCACGGCGCTCAGCGACGCGCTCACCGCCGCCGCGGGCGTGACCGGGCCGGACGACCTCGTGCCCTGGACGGAACGGGTCGGCAAGCGGGAGGTCGCGGCGCTGGCGCCGATCGTGGCCGAGACGGCCGAGCGGGGCGACCCGGGCGCGGGCGCCCTCGTGGACGAGGCGGTGCAGTAGCTCGTCGGGCATGTCCGGGCGGCCTCCCGGGCGGACGCGCCCGGGGTGGTGCTGTGGGGAGGCCTGGTGGCCGGTGACGGTCCGCTGCGGAGCCGCCTCGTCCGGGCGCTCGAGGCCGAGGGGTTCGCGGTCCTCGACCGGCCCGTCGATCCCGTCCTGGGCGCGGCGATGCTGGCCCGCCGCCTCGTCGGCCGGAGTCCGGCCGGCGGCTGAGCGGCCGTCGGCCATTTCGGCAGTCCCGGGCCCCGGGTGTCGGCCGAGGTGACAGGGGCGCGCCGGCCGTAACCGGCTGGCCCCGTTCGTTTTGGCAGATTCTGGCATGGGTCCGCTGGCACGAGGGTTGCTGATCGGAAGAGCACACGTCTGAACTCCAGTCACACTGATATAT
>CALJLC010000206.1 GCA_937982605.1 uncultured Gemmatimonadales bacterium
CTCCGCCCGCCGACTTACAGGGCTGCCGGATGTTCGACGAACTGCGTGCCGCGTTCAGGGAAGCGCTCGACAACTTCAACAAGGAGTTGAGCCGCGAGAACGTCTCGGACACCGCGGACCGGCTCCTGGTCGGCATGCGCAACGAGATCGTGTCGGAGAAGGCGGCCGTCGCCGGCGTCGGAGAGGAGCTGGAGAAGACGCGCAGTCAGATCGAGCGGCTGACCAGGGACGTCGCCACCGCCCGTCGCCGGGAGGAGATGGCCCGCGGGATCGACGACGAGGAGACGGTCCGTCTGGCGGCCGAGTTCGCGACCAAGGCCGAGGCGCACCTCGCGGTGCTTCGCAAGAAGGAGGAGGCGCTGGCCGAGGAGCTCTCCTTCCGCGAGCGGACGGTCGAGGAGATGTTCGCCCGCTTCAACGAGGCGAAGGAGAAGAGGGACGCGCTGACCGCCACCACCGGGCGCTCCGGCGCCCGGGAGACGATCACCGGAGCGAACGATCTCTTCGACGAGCTCGATCGAATGGCCGAGAAGATCGAGGGCACGGAGGCCGAGAGCGAGGCGGCCCGGGCCTTCGACGAGCTCGACCTCGGTGACGACTCCGAGTACCACGTCGACCTCGACGAGCCGCCCCCCACGAAGGAGCTCGACGTCGACGCGGCGCTGGCGGAGCTCAAGCGGAGAATGGGCCAGGGCTGAAGGCAGGCCGAGGCCCGCCCGCACGAACGGGCCCGACCCCGAGACGTCCGGAGGTCAGGGCGCGTCGTCGTCCTCGTCGTCCGTCTCGCCCGCCAGGTCCCGCAGGAAGAGTAGTCCGGCGCACTCTCCGGCCAGGAAGAGGACGTCCTCCCGTACCGGCGTGGGCAGGAGGCCGTCGCGCGCGTCGACGCCGTCGACCCAGAGCGTCCAGATCGAGCCGGCGTGCGACCCCAGGAAGACGGAGAGCCCGTCCGGGCCGAGGTCGAGCAGCGAGGGGCCCTCGTCGGGCCCGAAGCGCGGCAGGCGGCTCGGGTCGACGTCGGTGCGGGCCGGATCCGAGCCGAGATCGAGCACGACGAACGCCGTGGCGTCGCGCGGCCGGCTCACGGGCGCCTGGAGAATCATGCCGCGATCCCCGCGGGAGAGGTGGATGATGCGCCAGAGCGGGAGGGCGAACCGGGACCGCTCCCCGTCGGCGCCCCACAGGGTCATGGACCCCCGCGGGAGGTCGGCCGCCGGCTCCCGCTTCAGGTAGCGGGTCAGGTCGATGATCTCGTCCGCCATGATCCAATGAAAGCCGCGGCGGGGACACAGTCAAACCGCGGCAGCGCCGGGGCTGCGCCGCGCGCGGGGCCGCCTCCGGGGTGGAAGGGGCGCCGAGCATCGGATAGCTTTCTCCGCCGGCGCTCGAGCGCCGACGACGTTCCGAATCACCGGGCACGGGTCATGCAGAACTGGATCGGCATCGCAATCTGGATCCTCATGGGCGCCGGAATCGGCCTCTTCATGCGCGCGGCCATCAGCCGCCCCGAAGAGCAGCCCGGGCACGCCCCGATCATCGCCGTCCTCGGAGCGTTCGCCGCGGTCATCGGCGGCATGCTCGGCGTGGGGATCTTCCACCTCTTCGATCCGATGGCGCTCAGCGTCGGCGGGATGGTCTGCGCCGCGGGCTTCGCGGCGCTGATGACCTTCATCTACCGCTGGGGTCTGCGCACCCTGATCTAGCCGGCCCGCTCGCGGCCGCGGCCGCGATCCCACCCCTCCAGCGGCCGGGGCTCGCCGCCGCCTCGGCCCACCCTCGAGCCGGAGCGACTCGTGTCGGACGCCCTCGCGTACATCGACGCCCACCTGCCCCGATTCCGCCGGGAGCTGTACGACTTCCTGCACATCCCGTCGATCAGCGCGGTCTCGGAGCACGACGGCCACACGCGGGCCGCCGCGCTCTGGCTCGCCGAGCGGCTGACCGCGGCGGGGCTCGAAGCGGAAGTCGCCGAAACCCCGGGACACCCGATCGTCGTCGCCGAGTGGCGGGGTGCCGGCCCGGACGCGCCGACCGTGCTGATCTACGGGCACTACGACGTCCAGCCGCCCGAGCCCCTGGACCTCTGGGATTCCCCGCCCTTCGAACCGACGGAGCGGGACGGTCGGGTCTACGCGCGGGGCTCGGCGGACGACAAGGGGCAGCTGTACATGCACGTGACGGCGCTGGAGGCGTGCCTGGCCGACGGCGGAACCCTCCCGATCAACGTCGTGCTGGTCGCCGAAGGCGAGGAGGAGGTCGGCTCGCCGAACCTGGTGCCCTTCGTGAAGGCCCACCGGGATCGTCTGGCGTGTGACGTCGTGCTGATCTCGGACACCGGCTGGTTCACGGAGGAGCTCCCGGCCCTCGGCTTCTCGCTGAGGGGTCTCGCCTACTTCGAGCTCCACGTGCACGGCGCCAAATCGGACCTGCACTCGGGCGAGTTCGGCGGGGCGGTCACCAATCCGGCCAACGCGCTCTCCCGCATCATCGCGTCGCTGCACGACGACCAGGGCCGCGTGGCGATCCCCGGCTTCTACGACGACGTGCTGGAGTGGGACGCGGAGACGCGCGAGCAGATCGCCGCGCTCCCGCACTCCGACGACGACTTCGCGCGAGGGCTCGGGCTCGACGCGCTCGCGGGAGAGGCCGGCTATGGCACGCTGGAGCGCCTCTGGATCCGACCGACGTGCGACGTCTGCGGGATCCTGAGCGGATACACCGGCCAGGGCGCCAAGACCGTCCTCCCCAACCACGCCATGGCCAAGGTCAGCTTCCGGCTGGTGCCCGAGCAGACGCCCGAGCGGGTGCGCGAGCTCTTCGAGGCGCACCTCGAATCGGTCAGGCCCGCCGGAGTCACGCTCGAGCTCCGCGAGCTGCACGGCGGCCGACCGTGGAAGGCCGCGATCGGAGGCGCCGCCTACGAGGCCGCCGCCGATGCACTCGAGGAGGCGTTCGGCACCCGACCCGTTCCCATGGGCGGCGGAGGCTCGATCCCGATCGTGGTGGACTTCGAGGAGACGCTGGACGCGTCGGCGCTCCTCGTCGGCTTCTCGCAGCCGGGATGCAACCTGCACGCGCCCAACGAGTGGCTCGGCATCGAGAACTTCGAGAAGGGGATCGGCGCGCTCGCGCGGCTGTACGAGAAGCTGGGCTGAGCCGGTAAGTCCCGCGCAGGCTCTGCTTTCCGGGCCGCGGGCGCCCTCGTAGATTCGCGCTCGAGTCCCCCTCGCGAATCAGGAGCTCCGTTGGGCGAGATCAAACGGCTCATCCACGAGATCCATCGCCGCTCGCTCTGGCAGGTCCTGGGCATCTTCCTCGCCGCCTCCTGGGCGGTGCTCCAGGTCGTGGAAGTGCTCACGGAGACGGCGGGCCTTCCGGACTGGACGCCCACGATGGCGCTGGTGCTCCTCATGCTGGGCCTTCCCGTCTGCCTGGCCACGGCCTTCGTGCAGGAGGGGATGCCCGGCAAGGACGAAGGGCGCCGGGCCGGCGGCGATGCCTCCGAATCGCCGCCGGCGGGAGGGGCGACGCCGGAGCGCGACGCGGCCGTCCCGAGCGTTACCGGCCGGGAGGCTCCCGGCGAATCCGGCGCCGCCCCGGTCGCCAACCTGGCCCCCGGTACCGGATCGCTGGACCGACCTTCGACGCGTCCGACCCGCACGAGACGTCTCTTCACCTGGCGCAACGCCATCCTCGGCGGCGTCGGCGCCTTTTCGCTCCTCGGCTTCAGCCTGGTCGCCTACTTCGTCATGTGGAGCACCGGCATCGGCCCGGTCGGGAACCTCGTGGCGCAGGGCGTCATCGAGGAAGGCGAGCGCGTGGTGCTCGCAGACTTCGACGACACCACGGGCGAGGGGCTCGGCGCCGTCGTGACCGAGGCGCTCCGGGTCGACCTCGTCTCGGCGGCCGTCCTTCGGCCGGTGGAGCGGACGACGCTGGAGCCCACCCTCGAGCTGATGCAGCTCGAGCCCGGCACGCGGCTCACCGGAAGCCTGGCTCGCGAGGTCGCCGTGCGGGACGGGATCGGGGCCGTGCTCGAGGGCGGCGTGGCCCGGGCCGGCACCGGCTACGTCATCACCGCGTCGCTCACCGAGGCCTCGACCGGCCGCAGCCTGGCCACGTTCCGCGTCTCCGCCGAGGGCCCCGAAGACGTGATCGCCTCGATCGACCGCCTCTCCCAGGACGTGCGCGAGAAGTCGGGCGAGTCGCTCCGGTCGATCCGCGCCGGTGAGCCGCTGGAGCAGGTGACGACGGCCTCCCTCGAGGCCCTCCGGCTCTACTCCGAGGCCGAGGCGCTGTGGGGCACCGCCGGGGGCCGGGAGATCGAGCTCCTCGAGCAGGCCGTCGCCATCGACACGGCGTTCGCCATGGCATGGCGGAAGCTCACCGCGGCATACACCAACGCGCGCCGCTTCGACCTGACGGCCGAGGCGAGCCGGCGGGCGTACGAGCACCGGGACCGGCTGACCGAGCGAGAGCGCCACCTCACCGAGGCCAACTACTACAACTCGGCGCTGCTGGACGACACCCGAACGATCGCCGCGTATCTGGCGGTGCTCCGCATCGACCCGGACAACGGCACCGCGCTCAACAACATCGCCAACTCGTACAACAACATCGGAGAGCTCGACGAGGCGAACTCGATGCTCCGCCGGGCCGTCGCCGGGCCGGGGACTTCGAACACCGCGCACCTCAACCTCGTGATGAGCGAAATCGCCCTCGGCCGGTACGAGGGGGCCGCCGAGGCGCTCCGGGAGTACGAGGCCGCCTTCCCGGACGCCGGGGCGCTGCCCTTCGCGCGGTTCCACGTGGCCCTATTCAACGGCGCCTCGTCTCGTGCGGCGGAGATAGCGCAGGCGGTCGTGAACAACCCCGCCGCGCCCACCTTCGCCCGCTCCGACGCCGCCCAGATGCTCGCCAAGCTCGCGTACCGGGAGGGCCGCAGGCAGGACGCGCGGGCGTTCACGCGACAGGGGGCGCAGTTCGCCGCACAGGTCTCCCCCGCGCTGGAGACGCTCCGCTGGGTCGTCGGCTCGTCCCGGGAGGCCGAGCTGGGCGACGTCGCGGTCGCGAACGACTTCGCGGCCGCCGCCCAGGAGTCCGACGGGCTCCACGAGCTTCCGATGGTGTTCACCGACGTCTTCGCCATGGTCCTGACCTGGGTGGGACGCACCGACGACGCGCGCGCCCTGCTGGCGGAGGCGGAGCGGCGGCGCCCCGCCGAGTACGCGGCCTATTCGCCCCTGGAGGCCGGCCTCTGGCTCCGCCTGGCCGAAGACGATACCGCGGGCCTGGCCGAGGAGCTGGAGGAGACGCTCGGAGCGTGGGGGTGCACGGGCCGTTACTGTGCGGAGCAGCTGCGTGCGGAGGTCGCGCTGGTTCGGGGTGACGTACGGAGCGCGTCCGAGCTGCTCGAGCAGGCGGCAGGCCGCGGCTCGGCGATCTGGCCCCTTTCCGGGATCACGGACGTCACCGCGACCCTGCGCCTCGGTCCGCTGTACGAGCAGCTCGGCGACACGACGCGCGCCATCGAGGCGTACCAGCGGATGATCGCACACTGGGAGAACGGCGACGCGGCGGCGCAGGCCCGGGCCGCCGACTTCCGCGCCCGGGTGCGCGCGCTCGGTGGGTGACGGTCGGGCGTCACTCCCCCGAGCCGCTCACCATCGCCGCCGCCTTCAGTAGCGCCCGCGCCTTGTTGAGCGTCTCCTCGTACTCCGCCGAGGGATCCGAGTCGAGCACGATCCCGGCGCCGGCCTGTACGTGCGCCTTCCCGTCGGCGGCGACCACCGTGCGGATCGTGATCGCGGTGTCCATCGAGGCGCCGCCGTAGTTGAAGTGCCCGACCGCGCCGGCGTAAGGCCCGCGGCGCGTCGTCTCCAGCTCGTCGATGATCTCCATGGCGCGCACCTTGGGCGCACCCGAGACGGTCCCGGCCGGAAAGCAGGCGCGGAAGACGTCCACCGCGCCGAGCCCGTCCCTGAGGCGTCCCTCGACCTGGCTCACGATGTGCATCACGTGTGAGTACTTCTCGACGACCATGAGGTCGGGCACGACCACCGTGCCGTACTCGGCGACCCGGCCGACGTCGTTGCGGCCCAGGTCGACCAGCATCCGGTGCTCGGCCAGCTCCTTCCGGTCGGCGAGGAGATCCTCGGCGAGCGCACGCTCCTCCTCGGGGGTCGCGCCTCGCCGTCGCGTCCCGGCGATCGGCCGAACGGTCACCGTGCCGTCTTCCACGCGCACGAGCACTTCGGGTGAGCTCCCGATGAGCGAGACACCGTCCAGCTCCAGGAAGTACAGATAGGGGGACGGGTTCAGGCTCCGCAGGCCGCGGTAGAGCTCGAACGGCGTCGACCCGAGGGGAAAGGTGAGCCGCTGGCTCAGCACGACCTGGAAGGCGTCTCCGGCCAGGATGTACTCGCGGACGCGCTCCACGGCCGACTCGAACTCCTCACGCGCCATCGAGCTCTCGAACGGCGGATCGTCTTCGGGCTCGGGCGAGAGCGCGAGCGCGGGCGGACCCGACTCGGTGGCGAGGAGCTCGACGAGTCGGTCGATCCGCGTCCGGGCGTCGTCGTAGCGCTCCCGGAGCTCCTCGGCGGCCAGGTCGGAGGCGACCGGAACGGCCGCGATCGCCATGGCTCGGCCCTTGAGGTTGTCGATGGCGAGGACGATGTCGGTGAAGACGAAGAGGCCGTCCGGGATCCCGAGCTCGTCCGGCGGCGGGTCGGGCAGCCGCTCGATCCAGCGCACGATGTCGTACGAGAAGAAGCCGACCGCGCCGCCCCAGAACCGTGGCAGCCCCTCGACCTCGGCCGGGCGGTGCGCGCGCAGGCGCGCGTCGAGGTCGGCGAGCGGATCCGCCGCGACGACGCCGCCCGGGGCCGGGCTCGAGCCGTCTCCCGTCGCCGGCCGCCACCCCTCGTCCGGCGTCCACACGCTCACCTCACCGCCCTGCACCCGCCACGCGCTCGCCGGACGGGTACCCAGAAAGGAGTAACGCGCCCATTGTTCGCCGCCCACCACGGATTCCAGCAGAAAGCCGAACGGGGGCTCCGCCAGCTTCGCGTACGCGGTGACGGCGGTGTCCACGTCGAAGAGGAACTCGCGCCATACCGGGACGAGCGTGGCCTCCGCGGCCAACGTCGAGAAACGATCGAACGAGGGAAGGAGCTGCATGAAAGCGAGGTCTGCCGGCACGTGAGCGCCCCAATGTCCACGGGCCCCGGAAGAGCGTCAACGCCGCTCCTGGCGGTCGACACCGGCGGGACCTTCACCGATCTCGTCCTGCTGCACGAGGGGGCGATCCGTACGCTCAAGGTCCCGTCCACGCCCGCCGACCCTTCACAGGCCGTCCTCGACGGGATCCGCGAGATCCTCGCGGGCGCCCCGGGCTACCGGCTGCTGCACGGCTCCACGGTGGCCACGAACGCGCTCCTCGAGCGGCGCGGCGCGCGCGTGGTGCTCGTCACCAACGAGGGCTTCGAGGACGTGATCGAGATCGGCCGGCAGGATCGGCCCCAGCTCTACGCGCTCGTGGGTGAGCGCCTCCCTCCCCTGGTCGACCGCGACGACCGCCTGGGCGTGCCCGGCCGTCTCGGACCGGAAGGCGAGGAGATCGCCCCGCTCGACCCGGAGCGCCTCGAGGCGTTGCCCGCCGAGATCCGCGCCCGGAGCGCCGAGGCCGTGGCGGTGGTGCTGCTCCACTCGTACGCCGATCCCGCGCACGAGCGGGCCGTGGCCGAGGCGATCGTACGGGGCCTCTCACGGGGCGAAGCGGGCGTAGCCGGCGAGGCGCTCCCGCTCTCGATCTCCAGCGAGCTCGTGCCCGAGTTCCGGGAGTACGAGCGTACGTCCACGACGGTGATGAACGCGTACGTGGCGCCGATCATGGATCGATACCTCGGCCGCCTCGCCCGCGAGGCCGGAGCCGAACGGGTCACGATCATGGGCTCCAACGGCGGGGCGCTTCCCATCGACCGCGCCCGGCGCGAGCCGGTGCACACCGTGCTCTCCGGTCCGGCCGGCGGCGTGGTGGGCGCGCTGACGTGGGCTCGTCGGGCCGGTCACGAGTCGATCCTCTCCTTCGACATGGGCGGGACGTCGACCGACGTCTCGCTCTGTCCCGGGCGGGCGCTGCGGACGCGGGAGTTCTCGATCGGCGGGCAACCCGCCGCGATCCCGGTGATCGACATCCACACGGTCGGCGCGGGAGGTGGATCGGTCGCCCGCCTGGACGCGGGTGGGGCA